>CAZMDZ010000060.1:463-14362 GCA_964565175.1 uncultured Planctomycetales bacterium | reverse complement strand
TTCTGTGGCGTGCGATTGCCAGTGGCGACGCCGTCGCCGTCGGGGTGTTGATGGCAGGCTAGACAATCCACCCCATGCGTGCGGTCGCTGGAGCGCGCCAAAACGCGTTCACCCGGTTCAAAACCTAGCACCGGGCGCGGCGCATGACAGGCCAAGCATTCTTCATTGCGGAAGTCCTGGCTGAGCTTGCGAACCTCGGGGTTGTTGAAGGCAAACTCATGATGAGAATCTTCCCACTCGGCATACAAATCGGCATGGCATTGCTTGCAGTCGGCCGACGTCATCTGCCCAAGGGC
Organism: uncultured Planctomycetales bacterium; assembly: GCA_964565175.1. Taxonomy (GTDB): domain Bacteria; phylum Planctomycetota; class UBA1135; order UBA1135; family UBA1135; genus JACNIZ01. The sequence goes on along the minus strand of CAZMDZ010000060.1, from coordinate 14,066 downwards.
GACCACCTCAGCGGGCTTTTTCATCAGCATTCCCAAGGCCACAATGCCAGCCAGGGAAATCAAAGCAAACACCGCCGCTGCGATGCGTGAAGACTTGACGGTCATTTCAATCCTCCTGCTTCCAAGTGCAGGCAATCGCCGCCCAAGCGTTCGGCTTCCTGCGGATCGTGGGTGACCAAAATCACCGCCGCACGACTTTGTTTCAAGGCTTGCTGCAACAACTCCGCGCAGTGTTCACGCGTATCGGGATCCAAGCTGGTAAACGGTTCATCCAACAGCAGCAACGCCGGATCACTGACCAATGCCCGCGCCAACGCCAGCCGACGACCTTCGCCACCCGACAGTGTTGCCGGTCTTTTGTTGGCATGTTCGGATAAACCCAATTGAGCCAGGGCGATTTGAGCGCGTTCAGTGGCGTCGGCTTTGCTTGCTCCGGCTGCGCGCAACGGATCGCTGACGTTTTGCAGTGCGGTGCGCGTTGGCCACAAGCCGAGATCTTGGAAAACCATTTGCACTTGGCGCTGCCAGGGTTGCAACACTTGCTTGCCAGATTGCATCGCCACTTTCTGGTCGATCCAGATGTCGCCTTGATCGGCGTTTTCCAAACCAGCGAGCAGGCGCAGCAAGGTCGTTTTCCCGCAACCCGATTGACCGCGGATGCTGATGCGTTGGCGGGCATTCAACTGCAACGAAAGACCACGCAGCAACTGGCGTTTGGCGTCGAAACTTTTGACCAGGCCGTCGACCTTGAGCGCGGTTTGCGAGGAAGCAGAATCAGTCATCAGATTTCCAAGCCGTCCAAGCGGCGTAGAGGGTGGCAGGGAGGAACAGGATGCCGGCAATCAATAAGCCGAAGGCGGCAACAAAGCCATCGCGTGCAAAGTGCAGGGCGTTGAAGTAGCGAACTGCCGCACTGTTGTTGGAGCCGGGAAGCAAGATGGCCAAGTCTAATTCGCGAACCGCGAATACCATGACCAAAGCGGCTGCGAGCAGCCATGCCGAGCGATTTGGCAAGATCAATAAACGCAGCAAACGAAGCGGATAAGCGATGCCGTTGAGTCGGGCGGCGTCGAGTTGGGTGCGCGGAATGCGTTGGAAACGCTCAGCTAATAAAAACACGGCAATTGGCAAAAACCGACCAGCCATGACGATGGCAACCAAGGTGGTGCCATGGTAGAAGTTGCCGAGCTCAGGGCGATTGGCAGCAACGATCGCGCCTAGGCCATAGCCGACCGAAGGCACCAATAAGGGCAAGGCCAAGATGACCGTAGCCACGCGTGCGGCGACGCCTTTGCGTCGTACCAGCCAGTGGGCAAGCCATGGCGCCAAGAACAAGCAAATGAGAGCGGCTTGAGTACCGAAAACCAGGGATCGGCCGATGTCCTCGCGGCCGCGCTCGATGGCCCCGCGCATCGATTCCAAACTGCGACTAGCCCAAGTTCCGGTCGCTTCTGAACCTGCTAAACCGGTTTCAAAAACAATCCGACCCAAGGGCAGGAGCAAAAGCAAAACGAGCAAGCTCCACGCCAACAAGGTTGCCATCGGCTGCCAGTTGCCTAGGTGCAAGCGGGCAGGTTTGCGGCCTTGTCCAACAACGGGAACAGTCCAGCGATCACGCAAGCTGAGGGCCAAATAAAGCACTAAGGCGTCTAATAAAACCAACGGTGCCGACGCCCGTGCACCTGCCCAGTAATCATTGTCGCGCCATTGATTGAAAACATGAGCTGGGTAAACCTTAAAAGGCTCACCGATAGAAGCGTAGTAATCGGGAACGGCGAAGTCAGTGGATGCGAACAAGAAAACCAAAGCACCGCCCATCGCTGCAGCGGGCAAGCTTAGGCGTAACATTTCGCGGAATGCTTGGCCGCGGCCGCCTAGCAGCAAGGCGCTTTCATGTGCCGATGCGTGCTGATTGGCGAGTGCTCGCGCGACCAACAACGCTGGCAAGGGAGCGAAGCATAAGCCCAGGGTGATCACCGACGCCCATTGGCCATCGAAGCCGGTCAAGCCGTTCCATGCCTGCGCCATGAGCAAGGGTGGTAGTAGCAAGGGCAGCGGTGTCATCAGCGCCAAGAGCATGCCGCCGCCTACGCAGGTGCGAGTGGCGAGTAGGGCTAATGGGGTGCCGGTGATGACCGCGATCAAAGCCGAAAGCAGGCTCATCCATAGCGTTCGCATGAACAGTGGAAACAGCTGACCATCGCCGAGGTCGACAAAGGCTTGCAGGTCAAAAATCGGTTTCAGCAACGGCACCATCGGCGCGCTGACCAGAAGGGCAGCGAACAACAGTGCGCCGCCTTGCCAGGGCCGCGAAGAACAAAAACGACCGGAGCTCAATCGGTGAAGATGCGTTGAAAGTCAGCTTGACGGGCGTCGAGCTCGGTTGCGGCGGCTTCCCAATCCACTTGCATGACCTTGTAGTCCTTGCCCGGTAGCGGCAAATTGGCCGGTGGCTTGGAAGCAGGATTCAGCGGAATTTGCCGGGAGCGACTATTGGCGAGCAACTCTTCCACCTGCGGCGAAACCAAGAAGTCGACGAAGCGTTGCGCATTCTCCTTGTGGCGTGCGTCCTTGATGATGCAAATGGTATTCGGGATCAACAGCGTGCCACTGATTTGTTCGTTTTGATCGGGATAAGAGATTTGAACCGGATATCCATTTGCTTCGGCAGCCGCGGCATCATCGGTGTCGGTCAAGCACCAGGCGAAATCTTGCTGGCAAACGCGGCGCATGGCGGTGGCGTTGCCGTTGGTGATGGCGATGCCCGAGGTGCGCGAATTCCGCAACCATTCCAAAACAGTCTCACTTCCAAGTTGCTGCGAGAGCACGGCGAAATGGGTTAGCGTGGTTCCGGTCAATGGAGCGGCCATGCCACCATTCACTGCATAACCTTCTTCAATCATTTGGAAAATCGAGGTCGGGATCTGTGCACCCGCAGCGTCGAGCAAATCTTGACGGTACATAATCACCCGCGCGCGTGCTGCAAAACCGGTCCAGTGGTGATCCGGGTCGCGAAAGTTAGCCGGGATCTGTTCGGTCGCGGCCGAGGTATAAGGCTGGGTCAAACCCTGCTTCTTCAAGCGAATGGTGTGCGCCGTTTCGTTGTTCCAAAAGACGTCGGCATAAGGGTTGTTTTTTTCAGCGATTAGCCGTTTAACCAGGCCGACGGTTTTGTTTTGCTCGACGTCATATTGCGCATGCACGCGCAGGCCAGTCTCTTTTTCAAATAACTCGAGGATCGGCTCGGAGTGCTCTTTATCGAGCGAGGCATAGACCACCAAATCGTACTCCTCGGAACCGCATGAGCCTAAACTCAGCAACGCGGCTACGGCGAGAGTGAAACAGGACTTGGCGAAGGAGGGTAGGGGGGCACGGTCAGTCCGCATGTGCGGAAGATTAGCAAGCACCGTGCCACCGGCGACGGATTCTGCCCTGCTAGGTGATGTTCCTCGATGGGAACATCACTTCGGCGGGTCCTTTTTCTCCGTATCCGGCTCTGTTGGTGGGGCTTTTTGCCCTCGTTTCGGGCCGACCAAGATCCCAGGCTTGACCTTTTTATTCATCTTCTCGTTTTCGCGGATATCGTCGATGTAGCCAAGCCCTTCCATTTCGGCTCGCTCGTCCGCCGAAAGGCGATCTTGGTCGCGCAAACCAGGATTCATCCGGTGATCTTTCTGCCACTTGGCGCAGGCCGCGATCCACACATCCAGTCGCTGCTGCACTCCACTGAGGAAACTGCGCCCTTCCGGTTGGCCAGCAATGTTGACGACTTCGCCAGGCGCCGTCGCAAGGTCGAAAACCTCGGCTGGCTTATCTTCCTCGGGGAAGAGCACCGCTTTCTGCTCGCCAACCCGAACCGCAATCTGGTGCTCCGGCCAATTCGATTCACCGATGACATCGCGTTGGTTGGCATCAGGGTAGGCGCGGTGAAGGTCAATGATCCGCCCTTGCATGGTGGGTGGCGGCGGCAGGTCGGCGTGGTGGATCAGGGTCGGCATCAGGTCGATCAACTCAACCGGCTCCGAGCGGCGTTCACCGCGCGGTCCACCTGGCGCACGCACAATCAATGGCACATGCAAGGTCGTGTCGTAAACCTGGTGGTGACTGTAAGTGCCATGCTCCCAGAATTCTTCGCCATGGTCCGAGGTAACGATGATCAAGGTGTCCTCGTAAAGGTCGTTTTCCTTTAACCATGCAACCATTTGGCCAAAGGCGTCGTCCATCAAGCGAATTTCCGCTTGATAGAGAGCCTTAAGAAAGGTGACGTCTTCCTCGGGCGGCGAAACGCCATGATCTTTGGGCAGCAGCGGGTTGTAATGGTCCTGCTGGATTTTGCGAATCGCGCCGGGTGCTCGTGCCGTGGAGGTATAGGCTGCATAAGCATTCTTCCAAGCTTGCAGAAACGGGCCGTCATAGTTCGGGTCAGCGAACATTTCGACGAACTTTGGCCCCGGCAAATAGGGCGTATGCACTTGGTAAGTGTGCAAGAACATAAAGAACGGCTTTTGCTGGTCGCGACCATTGGCGAACCATTTCTTTGCATGGTCAACGCGGTTATAGGCGCCCAGGAACTTTGAATCCCAGTAGTCGAAACCTTGGGCCATTCCGCGATTCCGTTGCAAGTTGCCTCCATCACAAATGCCAGCGGTGTGGTAGCCGCCGTCCTGCAGGACCTCGGCTAGCGTCACCGATCGCATGGCCAAGCTGGGGTAGATGGTGCGCTCACCGGCCTCTCCTTCTTCACCTTCCGGCGCCGCCGATCCATCTTCAGCTTCACCTTCTTCCCCTTCCAAAACGACGCGGTTCCAAACCCCGTGCGTTTGTGGATAGGTCGAAGTGAAAATGCTGGCATGGGAGGGCGACGTCGACGAGGCGGCGGCAAATGCCTTTTCGAATACCAATGCGTCGTCGGCGAATGCTTGCAGGTTGGGCGAGGTGTTGGCCTCGTGCCCGTACATGGTCAAATAATCGGCCCGTTGGGTGTCGATCATGAACACCAAGATGTTGGGCATCGCTTTGGCCGGGGGAGTGGGCTCAAAAGCGGGCTGTTGAGGGCCAGTGCCGGAGCCTGCATTGGCGGCGGCATTGGAAGGGCCAGCAGGACCGGCGGTGCCGTCGGCCGAGGTGGTGGTCGTGGAATCAGGCGAGGTCGTCTCTCCGCAGCTAGCGAGCAGTGCGAAAGCGAGACAAATCGCGGTCAGGAATGCGGTTCGGATGGGTGTCATGACGGGTGCGCAGGTTTAGGATACCCCAGGGCAACGGGCCTTGCTGCGCCGTTCCCAGATCCAACCACCACGCATCTTTGTCGTCAGCCTTTTCCCTCGCATCATGACAAGCACGCTCACTCAATTGGCTCTGGCCGACCGCATGGGTCGCCTGGGCACCGAAACCGCGTTTGAAGTCCTCGCCCGGGCCAAAAATCTGGAAGCCCAGGGCCGTGACATCATCCACCTGGAGATCGGTGAGCCCGACTTTGACACGCCGGAAAACATCGTCGAAGCAGCAGTGAAAGCACTGCGCGACGGTTACACCCACTACGGTCCAGCCGCTGGCATGCCGGTCGCCCGCGAGTGCGTCGCCGATTACGTCGCCCGCACCCGTGGCATCGATTGTCATGCCGACGAAGTGGTCATCGTCCCTGGCGGCAAGCCGACGATGTTTTACGCGATTTTGGCTCTGGTCAACGCCGGTGATGAGGTGATCTACCCGAACCCAGGTTTCCCGATTTACGAGTCGATGATTAACTTCGTCGGTGGTCAAGCGGTGTCCTGCCCGATTCGCGAAGAGAACAAGTTTGCCTTGGATCCTGAAGACGTGATTTCGCGTTTGTCGGATAAGACCAAGTTGGTGATTTTGAATTCACCCGCCAACCCGACGGGCGGCGTCACCGGCAAGGCAGAGCTGGAAAAAATTATTGCCGAGCTGAAGAAGTACCCAGACGTCTGGATTCTGTCCGACGAGATTTACAGCCGCATGCTCTACGATGGTGAAGAGCACTACAGTCCGATGACCGATCCGGAAATTCGCGATCGCATCATTCTGCTGGACGGTTGGTCCAAGACTTACGCCATGACTGGCTGGCGCATGGGCTTCGGCGTGATGCGCAAAGATTTGGCTGCTCAGGTCGCCAAGTTGATGGTCAACTCCAACTCGTGCACCGCATCGTTCTCGCAGATCGCTGGCATGGAAGCCCTCAGCGGCGACCAGTCGGCCGTCGACGCAATGCTGGTTAAGTTCGATAAGCGCCGCAAGCGCATTGTTGAATTGATCAACGACATCCCTGGACTCAGCTGCCACCTGCCTAAGGGTGCTTTCTACGTCATGCCGTCAATTAAGGAGACTGGCCTGTCCGCCAAGGTGGTGCAAAACCGGTTGTTGGATGAATACGGCGTCAGCTGTCTCGCCGGAACTTCCTTTGGTGCCGAAGGCGAAGGTTACATCCGCTTCAGCTACGCCAACTCAACCGAGAACATCGAACGCGCGATGGAAAGAGTGCGCGCCTTCTTTGAGAGCCTGTAATGAGCCGAATCGCCGACTTTCGTTCTGACACCGTTACCCGACCGACGACGCGCATGATCGATGCGATGGCGTCAGCCAAAGTCGGCGACGACGTACTGGGAGACGATCCCACCGTAGCCGCGTTAGAGCGGCGCTTTGCTGATCTATTCGGCAAAGAAGCCGCTCTGTTCATGCCTTCCGGCACCATGGCCAACCAATGTGCGGTTGCGGCTCACATCGTGCCTGGCGAAGAAGTGATTGTTGAAACGAACGCTCACATCTTCCAATACGAAGGCGGTGCTTTAGCTCGCATTGGCGGTGCTCACGTCAACATGTTGCTCGGCGAGCGTGGCATGTTCCCACTGCCTGACCTGGCGCGCTCTTTTCGACCGCCATCGGTGCATATGCCGAGAACAGGGTTGGTTTGTGTGGAACAAACACACCTGTTTTCGGGCGGCAGCATCCTGCCGATTGAATACCTAGAAGAAGTGCACGCTATGGCCGCCCACCATTCGGTGGCGGTGCACATGGATGGCGCGCGCATCTTTAACGCCCAAGCCGAAACTTCGCTTGACTTCACACGTTACGGCGGTGTCTGCGACACCTTGTCGGTTTCGTTGTGCAAAGGCTTGTCCTGTCCGGTCGGATCGATGCTGCTAGGGGACGGCGCCTTCATCGAGCGCGCCCGTCACGTTCGCAAATGGATGGGCGGTGGCATGCGTCAAGCTGGTTACCTGGCCGCCTGCGGCTTGGTTGCACTGGATGAAGTCTTGCCGCTGATCTCCGAGGATAACGCTCGCTGCCGCCGTCTAAGCTTGGCGGCATTGGCCTTGGAAGAGATCAAGATGGCCCAAGAAACCGTCGACACCAACGTGCTGTTTCTCGAGGTTACCGACCGTCGCCTCGATGCGCCGATGGTTGAGGCTGAATTGGAAGAACACGGTGTGCAAGCCCTTGCTTTGGGCCCGCGCCTGTTGCGCTTCGTAACTCACTCTGGAATTACCGACGCCGACGTCGATCACGCAGTGATGGCGTTGCAAACCATTCTTACCCAAAACTAACATGTCCGTCTTCAAGGCATACGACATTCGGGGCACCTACCCCGATCAAATTGACGCCAATCTGGCCTACCGCATTGGCCGTGCATTCGCCGACTTTTTGGGCAAAGGTCCCTTAGTTGTTGGCCGCGATATGCGGACGATGGCGCCCGAAATTCAGGGCGCATGCATCGACGGCATTTTAGACGGCGGTCTAGATGTCATCGACGTTGGATTGACCTGCACGCCACAAACCTATTTCGCCATCGGCCACCTCAAGGCCGCAGGTGGTTTGTGTGTGACCGCTAGTCACAACCCTTCGCAGTACATCGGTTTTAAGATGACTCGCGAAGAGGCGATTCCAATTAGTGGTGATACTGGCCTGAAGGACATCGAAAAGATGGCGACTTCGGCTGAGAAGCCAGCGCCGAAAGCGCAGCGCGGCACCGTGACCCAACTGGACACTTTGGCCGATTACGTGGCTCACGTGTGCAAGTGGGCCAACTTAGCGCGGCCGGTCAAAATTGCTTCGGATGCAGCCAACGGAATGGCCGCCCACACCTTCCCACACGTGTTGAAGGCGCTGCCGCAGATCGAAAACCACGGTTTGTACTTTGATCTCGATGGAAGCTTCCCCAACCATGAAGCGAACCCGTTGAAGCTGTCGACCTTGGTTGACTTGCAGGCTCACGTCAAAGCAACTGGAGCGGAGTTGGGCGCAGCTTTTGACGGCGACGCCGACCGCTGCTGCTTCGTTGACGAAAAGGGACGGCCCATTGGCAATGACATCGTCACCACTTTGGTGGCACGTGAGGTCATGAAGCATGAGCCGAATTCGGCGATCGTTTATGACCTGCGTTCGTCATGGATTTTGCCTGAGCTGGTATTAGCTGGTGGCGGCAAGCCGGTTAAGGAACGCGTCGGCCATAGCTTCTTGAAAGCCCGGATGCGCGAGTTTGACGCGCCCTTCGGTGGCGAGCTTTCCGGTCATTACTACTTCCGCGATAACTGGTACGCGGATAACTCCGAGATCATTCTGCTTTCGGTGCTGAACCTGGTTTCGCGTTCCGACAAACCGTTCAGCGAGATGGTTGGCGAATTGATGCGCTACCACAGCACCGGCGAGGTCAACTTCGAAGTGGAAGACAAGATCGGCGCGATGAACAAGCTGAAGGCTGCCTTCTCGGATGCTGATATTGATGAACTGGATGGTGTCACCATTGCCTATGGCAAGCCGAATCAAGCCGGTTGGTGGTGGGTCAACCTACGAGCTTCGAACACCGAGCCTTTGCTGCGGATGAACCTGGAATCAGATGATCGCAGCCAAATGGAGACGATGACCGAGCGCGTCTTCGACATCCTCGGTGTGCAGCCTACCGAGCATTAATTGATGGACATCGAACGCATTACCGACAAGCCGATTCGCATCATCGGCGTGCCGATGGACTACGGCGCCAGCCACCGTGGAACCGACATGGGCCCTAGTGCGATGCGCATTGCTGGCGTAGCGCCCAAGTTGCGCAACATCGGCTACGAAGTTCAACGCGAGGCTGAAATCCAAGTGGCGTCCATGGAGACGCGGGAAGCTCGTGATGAAAATGCGCGCTTCTACGACGAGATTTTGGCCGCTTGCACCGAATTGGCCAGCACCGTCGAGCTGGTCATGCAAGAGGGCGGCATGCCTTTGGTGCTTGGCGGCGACCACTCGATTGCAATGGGTTCGGTGGCCGGCGTCGCCAGCCACATGCGCAAGCAAGAGAAGGAACTCGGTCTGATTTGGTTCGATGCACACGGCGACATGAACGTGCCGGGTATTTCTCCCAGTGGCAACATTCACGGCATGCCGTTGGCTCACCTACTTGGTTACGGTGATGACAAACTGGCTGGAATCAGCGGATTTGCGCCTAAGGTCAAACCGGAAAACGTCGCCCTAATTGGGATTCGCGATATCGATGTGCACGAACGCCAAGTGATCCGCGATTCGGGCGTGCAAGCCTTCACCATGCGTGACATTGATGAACGCGGCATGGCTGCGGTTTGCCAAGACGTAGTCAAAGTGGTGACCGAAGGCACCGATGGATTCCACCTCAGTTTTGACGTCGACGGTTGTGATCCTGCGGTCATCCCCGGATCGGGCACGCTGGTTCCCGGTGGCATTAGTTTCCGCGAAGCCCATCTGTTGCTCGAATACTGTGCCGATAGCAAAATGATGACGTCGATGGACGTGGTCGAGCTCAACCCGGTGTTGGATACCCGCAATCAAAGTGCCGAAACTGCCGTCGAGTTGTTGCTCAGCGCATTTGGCAAGTCCATTCTGTAGCCGACCGCCGACCGCCGACCGCCGACCGCCGACCGCCGATATTGGCGCGCCAACGCCGGGGTCAGGCGACGAAACTGGCGCGGAAACGATCGACGTCGACTTGGCGGCCCATCACCAGTAGATGGTTGCCAGCATTGAGTTCTTGGTCGGCACTTGGATTGAATACCAAGTCTGCGCCACCGGAGCGGCGCACGCCAATGGCAATCAAGCCATAGCGCTTGCCCAAATCCAATGTGCGCAGCGACGAGGCTTGGCCGTTTCCGGCCGGCAGCTCGATTTCCTGAATCAAAACCTCGTTGTCGGTCGAGCCCAGCGCCAAATCCGCCAAGCCGACGGCGCCCGGGCGTAAAAATGCCTGCGCCAGGCGCTTGCCACCCATTTGGTAAGGAGTGACGACACTGGTGGCGCCTACCAATTTCAGCTTTTTGGCGGAACTAGGGTCCTCGGCGCGGGCGACAATTGGGCAATCCGCATTGAGCTCACGAGCGCTCAGGGTGATGAAGACGTTGCCAGCGTCGCTGCTAATCGCGGCAATCACGCCAGAAGCCCGCTCAATCCCCGCCGCTTTCAGGCTTTCTTCAGTGGTGGCATCGCCAATCAGGCAGGGAATGCCCGAGGCGGTGAGTTCCTGCTGGCAATCCTCGTCATCGGAAATGATCACAAAATCCTTGCCCAAGCCTTCAAGCTCGCGGCGCACAATCTTGCCCAGTCGGCCGTAACCGCAAAGGACGACGTGGCCGGACATTTCATCGATTAAACGTTGCATCTTCTTTTGATTGCGCAGCTGGTAGGTGGACAGCATCGTCATGCCGATTAGGTTTGCTGCCCTGAGGGAGGTGAACAAACCGCCCAGGATCACCGAAATGGCGATGATCTGGCCTCCTTTGGACAACGGGTGGACCTCGCCGAAGCCGACGGTGGAGATGGTGATCACCGTCATGTAGAAGCACTCGTAGATCGGTCAGCCCTCGACCATGCGGAAGCCACCCGTTCCCCAGGCAGTCACAGCCAGCCCTAGCCACAGCAAACGCAAGATTTCGCGTCTGTGCAGTCTTCGTTCGTAGTTCTTGACCGGATCCACGTGTCGGATTCTACAATCTGTGGACATGGATCCCAGGCTGGAACCCATTTTGCATTGCACCCCGGAGTGGCTGAAGCCCGACGGCCCCGAGGCGGACATTGTTGTGTCCAGCCGCGTGCGTTTGGCGCGTAATCTCAAGAACTTTCCGTTCCCACGCCAACTTAATCCCGATCAGGCCAAGGAAATTTGTGAACGAGCGACCAGTTGCTTGTCGTCGATGTTCGAAAATGGTTTGGTGCTAGATCCAACTGAGTTGGAAGCTCAAGAAGCCGAGTTCCTGATCGAACGCAGTCTTGCCTCGCGAGATATGTTCGAGAGTGGGCATCCAGGCCGCATTTTCTTCCGCGGCGACGGCACTCTTGGTTTGATGGTAAACGAAGAAGACCACTTTCGCGTGCAAGGCTTTGCTCGCGGCCTCGATTTGAGTGTGGCCTATCAACGCGGCTCCGAATTGCTTCACCAGCTCAATCAAGAGTTCCAATTGGCTCGCCATCCGAAGTACGGTTACTTGACCGCTTGCCCGACCAATGCTGGCAGCGGCATGCGCGCCAGTCTGATGTTGCACCTGCCCGCGATGGCGCGCCTGCGCACACCACTGCAGCAGACCCTGCAGACCGCACAGAAATCATCGCTAGCGGTGCGCGGCGTGCACGGCGAGGGCAGTCAATCCATCGGCTTTTTCTATCAGATCAGCAACCAATTGACCTTAGGCCCGAAAGCTTCCGAGCAGCTGCAAAAAGTCGCTGAATTCGGGCGCGTAGTTTGCGGTTACGAGCGCGAAACTCGCGAGCGCATGGTGTCGCAGCCAGGTTCCCGCGTCGAACTGATCGAAGACGCCCAAAAAGCTTGGCAACTGATTCGCGAATCCGAGCAGATTACGTCGGGGCAAGCGCTGCGAGCTCTGAGCGAGCTGCGACTGGCCATTATGTGCGGTTTGGGGCCTGAGTTAGAATTGGATCGTCCGCCCAGCGCACAGGAGTTATTGGAACTTTCCTTCCAATTGCAACCGGGGCATCTTCAGGCTCGGTTTGGCCTTGCCTTGGACCCGATGCGACGAGATGTCTCCCGCGCCCAAGCTTTGCGCCGCGGATTGGATTTGCCTCCTCGCAACTGACCTCGACCCACTTCGACGCCACCCCGCCATGCTCCGCGACGCCTGCGACCGCCCTTTGCGCAACCTTCGCCTATCGGTGACGGACCGCTGCAATCTGCGCTGCGAGTACTGCATGCCCGAGGAGAACTTCGCTTGGATGCCACAGGCACAGCTGCTCACCCTGGAGGAACTCCGAGACATCGCCAGCACCTTTGTTGACTTGGGGGTGGAGCGGGTGCGACTGACCGGTGGGGAGCCGCTGCTGCGCCGCGACCTGGCGGTGCTGGTGCGCTATCTAGCCGAGCTTCCTGGGGTCAAAGATATTGCGATGACCACCAATGGATTGCTCTTGCATCGCCATGCCAAGGAGTTGAAAGAAGCTGGCTTGAAGCGCTTGACTTTCAGCCTCGACACATTGGACCATCAACGCTTTGCACGGCTGACCAAGCGAGATCGTTTGGAAGAAGTGTTGCAGGGCATGCGTTCGGCCAATGAAGCTGGATTCAAGGGGAGCAAGATCAACACAGTGGTTCAACGCGGCTTCAACGATGCCGAAATCGGCCCGTTGTTGGACTTTGGAAGGCGTCATCAGATGGAAGTGCGTTTTATTGAGTACATGGATGTCGGTGGGGCGACTCAATGGTCGATGGACCAAGTGATGAGTCGCGATGACATTTTGGCGGTGGTCGCCGCCACCCACGGCGCCGTCGAAGAAGTTCCGCGCACCGATGCCGCTCCCGCCGACCGCTTTCGCCTCGCCGACGGCACTGTTTTTGGCGTCATTGCTTCCACCACTCAGCCATTTTGCTCCACTTGTGACCGCAGCCGCGTTACCGCCGACGGCCACTGGTTCCATTGCCTGTACGCACGCCAAGGCTTCGACCTACGTACACCGCTGCGCCTAGCTGGCAAACAAGCGGTCAAGGATGCCGTCTCAGCCGGTTGGCCTGCCCGCGACGATCGCGGCGCCGAGGCGCGTCTAGCGATGACCGAACGGGGACCGTTGCAAACACCCGGTCGCAAGGCCGACGACGACCCGCATCTTGAAATGCGGACGCGCGGCGGTTGATCGGCTGGACCAGTGCAAGTGTCGTTGGGCCGTCGGCTCTATGATGGGGGTATGCGCGTCCTGCTCGCCTTCCTCCTCTCATTGGCGTTCACCTCCGTCGCCAGCGGACAGATCTACGAGGTCCAATTTAAGACCGAAAAGATCGCCAAGAAATACTCCAAGTACATGATGGAGGTGAATGGCGTGCCTCGTTTTCTGGGGGAGTGCCATTCTGGCGTGATTTGGACGGATAAGTACAATTCAAAATTGGACAGCCAGGTGCGCAGCGAGTGGTTTATCGCTGACCCAAGCGACCCGACTAAATTGCCTTATAAGGTCAAAGATGGCGCAAGGGGAAAGGCCAATAAAAAGCAAGTTGTTGGCATCTCCAATGACAAAATTGCGAACATCAAGTTGTTTATGGACAACAACAGCTTTTATGGGCTGTCCTTGGAATACAAGGATCGACTGGGCCAACTGGATGAACTCCGCGACCAGCGGGATGAATTTGAAAAGGGCGGACGGG
>CAZMDZ010000060.1:0-450 GCA_964565175.1 uncultured Planctomycetales bacterium | reverse complement strand
CACGCCGCGATTAAAAAGGTCAAAAAAGAAGCAGATCGCCAGCGCAAGGTGGTCGCTGAGGCGGCCGAAGAAGAGCGGCGCAAGCGGGCGATTCAGTCGGTCGGCAAAGTTGAGATTGCCAGTGAATTAAATGCAACTTGCGAGCGGTTGGGGCTGAAGGCGCGCTTCAAAATGCAACAGAGTCAGCACTTCATTATTTACTACAACACCACCATCAAAGATGTGCAGATTGAACACTGCTTAAAGCTGGCCGAGCGCGCGTTGGCTGGATTTCGCGCCAAGTTTGTCGAGCCGTTTTTAGCCGAGGATTTTCAGGACTTAATCCCGGAAAACCAGTGGATTGAATGGCACTTTGGGCCGGATGATTTAGAAACTCATGTCCAGCTGTATGAAGAACACTATGGCTTGTTTTGGGGGCCGCGCAAGGAAGAGCGGCTGAAGATGAGCGGT
>CAZMDZ010000059.1:0-14440 GCA_964565175.1 uncultured Planctomycetales bacterium | reverse complement strand
AAGTAAGTTTGAACCAAACTGGCGGCGGCGAGGGCGGAGGTAATGGCCAAGGCGACGGCTTGGAGTCGGGTTTGCCGACTACCGCGCCTCAATGGACGAAACCAATGACGCAATGGGATCCGTTGCGACCGCTCTTAGCCGATGACCCGTTGCAGCCGCAGGAACGCGATCCAATTTGGAGCGGCCGCTTTTATTCATCTTTTCACACCAATATGGAAAATGAGAATCAAAATAGCACCAGTACATTCGCGCGCACTGGCTTTGATTTGCGCGGTGAAAACCCCTTTGGCATCGGTGGTCGAATTCGATTGAGCGTCGATTTGGATCATCGCAGTTACTCCGATGACGACGGCGACGATTCTCAATTCCACGGTCGCATCGAGCGGTTTTCTTATGCTCATGGCGGCGACCGATTCCGCCCTTTGCGCTGGGAAGTGGGTCGCTTTGTCTCTGACCTATTCCCTGAGTTCGGTGTCGTCGACGGCGTCGAAATGCGCTATCGCTTGGCCTCAGGGATGCAGATCGGCGGTAGCTTGGGGTACATGCCAGAGCCGTCCGCGGATTACGAAACTGGCAATGACCTTCAAGTTGCCGCTTACTTGCAAGCCGTCCATGGTGAGCAACGTAAATTGCGCTGGGGCGCCGGGGTGCAAAAAACTTGGCACGACGGCAGCGCCGACCGCGATTTGATGTTGTTCAAATTGGATTATGTCCCCGATCCAAGCTTCCGCCTTCACACCAGCGCTTGGGTTGATTTCTACGACGCTGATGACAGCGCAAAGAAAGAGGGCGCCGAACTCACCACCGCTCAGGCGCGAGCTTACTGGCGGCAAAAAGATTACGGCGCCTCGCTGGGATACCGCCAATGGCGCTACCCGCAAGTCTTGCGCTACCAAGCGGGCAGCTTCACCAACACCGAACTGCTCGAGGACAACACCTCGCGCGCCGACCTTCGAGTTTGGAGCAAGTGGGATGCATCGATGCGCATTTCTGGTCGACTCGATCGCTGGCAATCCGACGATAATAGCGGCGGTGGTGCCGAGATTCGCTTGGATTGGTACGACCTGATCGGCCCGGATCTCGACACTTCCTTTCTGCTTTACTCGCGCCAAGGAAGCTACACCGACGCCACCGGTATTCGCCTCGATCAATACATCGGCTTAGAAAATGGCAGCTTGCGCGTGAGCTGGGAAACCGCGAACTACGCGCCCAGCGATGGCGGTGACTCGGACTTGACCGAACACGATTTGCGTTTGTCTTGGGATTACTGGAACGCCGGTGGCTGGAGCTTCAACTTGGATGGCGGCATTCGCTTCGGCGATCAAGTCAACAACCCGTATCTTGGTCTCTACATGCAAAGGAGATTCTAATGAAGGTTTTTCTTCGCATTGTCCTCGCTTGCCTCTTGGCGCTGCTGCCAGTGATCGCTTGCGTGGCTCCTTCTGGCAATGTAGGCGAATGGTGGAGCGGTCAAGGGCCGGTCATCCCTCACGGCAACTTTCCAGGTAGTTGCTCGCTCTGCCACACCACCGAAAGTTGGCAAAAGCTAAAGCCCGATTTTGAATTCGATCACGCCGCCGAAACAGGGGTGACCTTAGTCGGCGCCCATGCCGATGCCCAGTGTTTGCGTTGTCATAACGACCGTGGCCCGGTCCAGGATTTCACCGCCCGTGGGTGTGCCGGATGCCACGTCGATCCTCATCAAGGTCGATTGAATCAGGCTTGTGAAACTTGCCACGATGAGCAGAACTGGAGCGCGCGCGGTCAGGTCGCCGAACACGCCCGCACTCTATTTCCGTTGATGGGGGTGCATGCGGTATTGACTTGCGATCGCTGCCATCCGGGGGTGGGATCAGGCAATCTGGAGCCCTTGAATCCCGATTGTGTGTCCTGCCATCAAAGCGAACTGGCCAACGCCACCTCGCCGGATCACATGGCGCAGGGTTGGACCGACAGTTGCGAACGCTGCCATTTGCCGACCAGTTGGAGCGGCGGCGGATTCCGTCACGATGGTTTCCGTTTGACTGGTGCTCATGCCACCGCCGCTTGCGAAGCCTGCCATGTCGGCGGCAGTTACGCCGGGCTTGGCGATCAATGCGCCGACTGTCATCTTGATGAATACAACTCGGTCAACGATCCCGACCACGCCGGTATGGGTTTTTCACTGTCGTGTGATCAATGCCATAGTACCCACGCATGGCTGCCAGCGAATTTCAGCCATAAAGGGATCAACGATGGTTGCGTCGACTGTCACCTGACGGAATACAACGCCACCAGTGATCCCAATCACCTGACCGCCGGTTACGACCAAAGTTGCGAGCATTGCCATTCAACAAAAAACTGGATTCCAGCCAACTTTGATCACCGCGGTATCACCACTGGTTGCATTGATTGCCATTTAAGCGATTACAACGGCACCAATGACCCGGATCATGCGGCATCTGGTTATTCGACTCAGTGCGAGGCGTGTCATAACACCAATCAATGGAACGGTGCCGATTTTGATCATGACTTCCCGATCACCAGCGGCGATCACCGGAACTTCGATTGCGCCGATTGTCACCTCACTCCGAGTGACTATTCCCAATTCTCGTGCATCCATTGCCACGATCACCGCAAGAGCAAAATGGATGACGTGCACGAGGATGAAAACGGCTATCAGTGGAACAACGCCGCTTGTTACTTCTGTCACCCCGATGGCCGAGATTGACTTTGCTCCAGGATCGCTCCACGGCTGATTAAAACGACCGCGGGCTGCTACTCTGTGGCCCGTGTCGAAGAAACATCCCATCCTTTGGAGTCCGCGAAAGCTGCGGCTGCTGTTGAACCATTACCCACCGTTTTGGTTCCAGCGGATCAAGGTGATGGAGGTCGACCCCGACTATCGTTGGCTGAAGGTGCGGATGAAAAAGTCGATCCTGACCAAAAACCTCAACGGATCGGCCTTTGGCGGCAGCATTTACGCGGCGGCGGATCCGTGGTACCCAATCCTTTACTGGCAGGCGATGGCGCGTCAGGGCAAAGCTTTGGAGTGCTGGTTGAAGGCCGCGAATGCCGACTACAAAAAGCCAGGTCGCACAAACTTGCACCTTCATTTTTCCATCAGCCAAGAAGACCTGGACCATGCTCACGATCACCTTGACCGCTTCGGCCGCGCGGTGCAAAAAAACACCGTCGACGTCATCGACGAAGAGGGCGACGTCTGCGCTTCGGTGGAATGCGTGAGCTATTTGCGCTTGCTGCAACCGGGCCACAAAGGAATCGCGACCTTTTAATCCCGCCCAGTCGCTGGGCCGACCGCCGCAAACGGTTAGGCTAATCCGAGTACGGGTAGTGATAAGAAAGTTCTTCCACCTCACCGCTGTCACGGTCCAGCCCCCAAATTGCCGCCTCGTAACCGCCCTCGGGCATGCCATGCACGCGCAAAGTATTGGTGAACGGCAAGGGCAAATATTCCAACGCCGACGGCATCATCGGCTGATTCATCCATAGCTTGGGCGGGAAGCCGGGGCCGTGAGGGTCGCGCAGGAGACGCAACGTATAGGGGACGTCGTCTTGATAGCCGTCGACTTCAAAGTAGTTCGGCTGCACGGTAAAACTTAATTGCTCGCCCGCGGCAGTAGCGTTTCCGAACCAGTGGTAAACCGTGGTTTCGCCATCACTGTCCAAGCTCTTCGAAAGAACTTGGTAGTGGAATCCGTCGCCGCAGGGCAGCTCGACATTGACCGTGCAAATTCCACCAGCCATTTCGTCGACCGGTTGATCAGCATCCTCATCGACGGGGGAGAAAACGAAAGATGCTTGACTTAAATCCACGTCGACGCGTTGCCACAAATAGGGTCCCCACATCGCCCGTACCCAGCAGCGCACACCGTCGATGTTTTTGGGCGCCCAACCGTTCAGCTTGAACTCAAAGGTCTTTTGTTGCTGGACCCTTTTTAACGCCACTTGGTCTTGGGGAGTGTTGAGTTCAATTCTTGCGCGGTGTGGGATTGCCTCGCCCAGCGCGGCATTGCTTTCCAGCAGGAAGTATTCGCCATAACGCAGATTGCTAAATGCGAATGCGTCGGTGACTCGTGGCGTAGTTTCTTCAGCCTGCGCTTCGGCGGCAGCGTCGGTACCGGGCACAAAAATTCCGAATTCACCCTCTTGATCACGATAGCCGACGGCTGGGCTCCAATTCGCTGGGGCAGGCAGTTTTGCGGTCAAAGTTCCGGTCGACGGCAGAGCATCCAGCGGCAAGACTTGATTCCAGGAACTCAGGGTGAATTCCATCGGCCCAATCAAGTAGGGTGCAGGCGAGCTGTCCCAAACCATTTCCAAACTTGCTGGGCGGTTTTTGGCGAAGGGACTCAGACGCAGGGACAGCGCGTTTTGGCCATCCCAACTTCCCCGGGCATAACGGGGCGGCCGACCATGGGGGCCGTAGCTGAAAACGAATTGGATTTCGCTGTCCTTAGCCACTGCGCCCGAGGCGAATTGTGGGATCACCCGAATCGCGGGCATCAACTTGATCTTGAGCTGGGCCTCGCCGCCGGTCGGCGGGATTTCAAAAAGCTCGCTCGCGCCGATGGCAATGTGACGGAAGGCTTCGGTGGCGACGCGAAAACTCGACATATCGTTGGTTGCGTAGACCACAACCCGCCAGTGGTATTGCTCGACGTCGGCAGTTGGGTAAAGACGTACGGTGGTCTGGTCCTTGTTGGTGGGCCAGTTGCGCAGTTTGCCGCGCTGCACCTGCGGGCGCTCGATCCAGGCGGCGGTCGGCAGCTCGGCCAAGTCTTTGGGGCCGCGCAAGATTCGCCAGCCAGTGGCAGTGGGGACGTCGGTCGCGGAGTACGGGTCTGGGCCAGCCAGCTCGGCGGCGGAGGGCGATTCCAGGTCGACCACTAGGTCAAAGACCGGTGGTGGATCCGCTGGGGCGGGAGCTTGGAACAGCAGCAGGGCGGCGAGGGGGAGGGCCGTCAGCACCGCCTCATGATAAGCGCACGGTCGGCTGCTAGACTGGGTCTCAACTTGCCTGGGGGTGGCCACAGCTCATGGCCTGAGAACAAACCCCTTGAACCTGACCCGGATCATACTGGCGGAGGAAAGAGCATGGAGATTACCCGTAATCGCAAACAGGAAGACGTCGGCGAACTGCGCCGCATTCCTAATTTTGAAGAGTGCCTGCCATCGAGTGAAAAGATGACTCGCAAGGTGGTGCACGAAGCGACTGGCTTTGAGTTGGAGGTGCCGTTTCGGCGGATCAATCTGACCAACGGCGAGCACCTTGATGTCTACGATACGACGGGGCCGCAAGGCGTCGACCCGAAGGTGGGCATTGCGAAATTGCGTCAGCAGTGGATTGAGCGGCGCGAGCAGCGCGGCGATCAGAACTTTTCCCAGATGCACTACGCGCGCAGCGGCGAGATCACTGAAGAGATGGCTTACGTGGCTGCGCGCGAAGGCTTCGAGCCGGAGTTTGTGCGCGAGGAAATTGCTGCCGGACGGGCGGTGATTCCGGCCAACCGCAAGCACTTGGAGTTGGAGCCGGTGATCATCGGCCGCAAGTTCAAGACCAAGATCAACTCCAACATCGGCAACTCGGCCACACACTCGTCGATTGAAGAAGAGGTCGAGAAGTTGCAGTGGTCGATCCGCTGGGGTGCCGACACGGTGATGGATTTGTCGACCGGTCAAAACATTCACGAAACGCGGGAATGGATTTTGCGCAACGCGCCAGTGCCGATTGGCACGGTGCCGATTTACCAAGCCCTAGAGAAGGTGGACGGCGATCCGACCAAGTTGGATTTGGAGATGTTCATCGACACCTTGGTTGAGCAAGCCGAGCAGGGGGTGGATTACTTCACCATCCATGCTGGTGTTTTGCTGCAGCTGGTGCCGCTGACCGCTCAACGTTTAACCGGTATTGTTTCACGCGGCGGCTCGATCATGGCCAAGTGGTGCTTGGCCCATCATCAAGAAAACTTTTTGTACACCGGCTTTGAGCGCATTTGCGAGGTGATGAAAAAGTACGACGTCACCTTTAGCTTGGGCGACGGCATGCGGCCAGGCTCGATTGCCGACGCCAACGATGCCGCCCAGCTTGGTGAATTGAAAGCGCTGGGCGAGTTGACTTCGATTGCGTGGAAGCACGACATTCAAGTCATGATCGAAGGCCCTGGCCACGTGCCGATGAACAAGATCAAAGAGAACATGGATCTTGAACTGGAGCAGTGTCACGAGGCGCCGTTTTACACCTTGGGTCCGTTGGTGACTGACATTGCGCCGGGCTACGACCACATCACCAGTGGGATTGGCGCAGCTCAAATCGGATGGTACGGAACAGCGATGCTGTGCTACGTCACGCCGAAGGAACACCTCGGTTTGCCCAATCGTGACGACGTCAAACAAGGCGTCATCACTTACCGCATTGCTGCCCACGCCGCCGACTTGGCCAAGGGCCATCCCGGATCGCAGGATTGGGATAACGCTTTGTCCAAGGCGCGTTTTGAATTCCGCTGGGAAGATCAATTCAATTTGGCGTTGGATCCGGTCACAGCGCGGTCCTACCACGATGCCACGCTGCCGTCTGATTCGGCCAAGGTGGCGCACTTCTGCTCGATGTGCGGACCGAAGTTCTGTGCCATGAAAATCACCGAAGACGTGCGCGCTTACGCCGCCGAACATGGTTACAGTGAAGGTGAGGCCGTTGCCAAGGGAATGGCCGACAAGTCGTCAGAATTCCATGCGAAAGGTGGCGAGGTCTACCTTGATCAAGCCAGTGAAAGTGAATGTGTTTAATGCTTAGCTCTCAGCTTTTCCTGCTCGCCGCCGCCCAATTTAACGTTGGTGGCGGCACCATCCAACTGGAAGTCAAAACGGCTGAAGGCGGTCTTGCCGCCCCGGTTGCCCTGCAAGCCGATGGCAAGCACATCGATTGCAAAGGCTTGGTCGGTTACAGCAGTCCCACTTTGGTCGATTACGACGGCGACGGCGACCTTGATTTGGTCGTCGGCAGTTTTGTCGGGCGCTACCGCTTGTTCAATAACAGTGGTACGGCGACGTCGGCGAAATTCGATGCTGGAGTCGTTCTGCAAGCGGAGGGCAAAGACATCGAAGTCTCCAATTGGTGATGCATCGGCATCAGTCCGCAGTTCGCGGACTTTAACGCCGACGGCAACCGTGACTTCATCACCGGCAGTTTTGATGGCCGTCCGTACTTGGCCATGGGTACCGCTGATGGCGGTTACCAAACCCCAACGATGGTCCTGAACTGGTTGGGGGAAGAAATGCGCCTGGGCATGTACTGGGATTACGATGCGGAAGAGTGGACCAATATGGACGAGGGCGCTTTCCCCGAGGCTCACGCGATTTCGGTGGCGCCGGTCGATTGGGATGGCGACGGTGACCTGGATTTGATTCAAGGAACTTCCGACGGCGAAATTTTCCTGCGCAAGAACTTGGGCAGTGCCACCAAGATCAAGTTCGCCGCCGAGGTGCAACCGATCATGGTCGGTGACATCGCCATGAAAACTGCCGCTCACCACGCCATGGTGCTAGTCGCCGATTGGGATCAAGACGGCCTTTGGGACTTGGTGATTGGCAGTGACCAAGGCGACGTCGAATTTTTCCGCAACCATGGGAAGGCGGGTAAGCCAAAGTTTCTGGCCCGTGTTGGTTTGCTGCCAACCGGGAAACGGTTGGCTGCAATTCAGGCAAGTACCAAGCAGCCGACGATCAGCCACGGCAACGTGCATGTAGCGGTCGGTGATTTGAATGGCGACGGCAAACTGGACTTGGTGGTCGGCGAGCATTCGCCAATCGAGGATCCGCAAGGGAGGACTCCTGAGCAGGAAGCCCAATTCAAAGAGCTGATGGTTGAGCTCGAAGAGTGCCATGAATTGCGCACTCGTTTGCACAACCAAGAGCGCGGCGAAGTCGTGGACCCGCCGGTGACCGAAGAAGAAAAGGCTTTCATCTACGACCTGTACGAACGCTTAGGCAGCGTCATGCCGCAAACTCAAACGCGGACACAGCTGTGGTTTTATGCGCGAAAATGATCCGCATTTGCCTGCTTCAGATTCGCCAAAACCTGCACCGGATCCACGCTTGAGCGTGATCTGCGCCGACATCACCAAGCTGGATGTCGACGCCATCGTCAACGCCGCCAATGCCGAATTAGCTGGCGGTGGCGGCGTCGATGGAGCGATCCATGCGGCGGCTGGCCCCGGGCTGATGATCGCCTGCCGACAGATTGGCGGTTGTGCAACGGGTTCGGCTGTGATCACTCCCGCTTTCCATCTGCCGGCACGATTTGTGATTCATGCGGTCGGTCCAATTTGGAGCGGAGGCGGTCACAACGAAACGGATTTGCTGGCCTCCTGCTACCGCCAGTGCATGCACCTTGCGCGGGAGGAGCAGCTGCAAAGCATCGCTTTTTCGGCAATTTCTTGCGGCGTTTACGGTTTCCCACTGCAGCAAGCCGCGCAGATCGCAGTCGAAACCGTGGCGGCTGAACTTAACACCTGCCCCAATCTAACCAGGGTGGATTTTGTTTGTTTTGGCGACGTCGTCGAGTCGGCTTACCGTCAGGCCTTGAACGGCTAAGCGTTGCTCAAATCCTGGCAAAGATGCTATTGGTGTTTCTCAAGCATCTCTTCCATTTTCTGTCGGTCAAATTCCAAGGCAAAGCTTTGCGTGCCAACTTGTTCGCGTACCTCAATCTGAGTGCTCGAACCGAAATCATCATAGGTGGTTGACCCAGTTTCGGGATTGCGAATGATCGCGATTAAGTGCACCAAGTAATTTCCAGCCTGCGGCAGCCGGAGGTCGGCGGTGCCGTCGGCGTGAAATTCCACTTCAATCTGTTTGGAGTAACTCGGTCTTTGCCAATCCTTGTCGGCATTTTCGTCGACGACAATGCCGTCGTCCGAGGGCATGAGAAATGCTTGAAGCGAGACTCCCTCGGCCAAACTAAGCGTGGTGGGGATGGTTAAGCGTAGCTCGAGTCCTTCTTGCAGAACCACATCTTGGCTTTGCGAAACTTGCTGAAGTTCCATCACCCGGTAGCCACTTGCAACGATGGTGATGTCCTCCATTTGATCGAGCATAAACATCGACAATTTGGCATTCTGGGCGCTGACCGAGTGCCCAGACTGGAGAAAAGCATCGGCCTCGCTGTGGACCGCATTGCCTGCGCTGTCAAACAAGTGAAGTTCAATTTGCTTGAGCCGACCGCGCAAATCCAAATCTTTCCATTCGGCTGGTGTGCAATCCAATCCCGGCTGAATGACGACATCAGGCGTGCGTTTGATGTTTTGGAATTGAGGCCCCACCAGCACCAAAGTTGCAACGCCCGTTCGCAAGTCCCGGAAGTGGAATTCGTAAGCGTCGCTGACTCCATGTTTGGGCACCAACGGCGCCTCATTGTGGTAAGTCCTATTTTCTTCCGCATCGGCTTTAAGTTCCACGCGGATGCGCATGTGCTTGGCCGGAACCGATGAATCCAACCAAATGGTGCCAGCAAGAGTTGCTCCCCTCAATAGACTGACTTCCACATCATCTTGCCCCAAACTCACAGCTAAGGTTTGCTCGGTATAGCCACTCGCTTCAGTGACAAGTTGCAACTCCAAGTCGTCGACCTCGGCGTAAATTGCAAACTCGCCGTCGGCACCACTGCGACTCTGGCCGCCCTGCACAAACTGCCAATAGCTATGGCCGCGCCCCGCCATGGTGATTTTTGATTTCAACTGCATCAGCGCGTTGGCAACCGCTTCGCCTTGCTCGTCGACGACGCGGCCAGCCAAAGCCAGCGGCATGGCGATCAACTGGTGCGCGCCTAGATCCAAATTTCCGCGCGGCAATTCAGTCGGTAGTTCCAGTTCGCATCGCAGGCTAGGCCCTTGACTCGGGTGTTCGACCAAGATGATTGATCGAGCCAGGATTTCGTTGCCGAGGGAGACTCCCGGAATGGAGATCTGAAACGCTCCGTGTGGATCCGTTTTGACTCGCATTCGATCAAACATTTGACCATCGCCTGTTTTTGCCTTTGCCCGAGCATCCAACTTGACGTTGGCAACAGGAGTGCCGTCGGCGTAAGTCAGCTGACCTTGGATGAGGCAGAAGTCTTCGACGGTAAATTCAACTTCAACCACTTCACCCGCCTGTTGTGGCCCGGCAAAATTCACGGCTTTGCCAAGCTTTATGCTGCCATTGATGACGTGGATGGAGAGCTGGGCGCCGAGGGCAACATAAGGGAATTCTTGCTCACCCTGTTCCACGAAGCCGCGGATTTCATTGTTCATCATTCGTCCCATCGCGCCGCCGTTTGAGCCTGTGCGGGTGAGACTGGCGTAACAATCCACCGTCGAGGATTCACCCTCTTGGTCCACCAGGCGCAACTTGACCGAGCCGTACTCTGGTAGTTGCAAGTGAAACGGCCCTGCCTTGGGATTGTCGATCGGCAACGGTGTTTGATGGATTTCTTTGGTCGCCACGTCATCGGGGAGCAACATGGCCAGGCCAAGGAATAAATCGCCACTGGGCCCCGCACGGTCACTCAAAAACACATTCAAATTTTTAAACTCGGCGATGCCCTCGGCATTGGTCATTTGTTTGACCAAGTCGAAGGAATACGATTCTGATCGACTGCGCAAGGCAACCGGGACTTTTGCCGCCGGAGTGCCGTCGGCATGGGTGACGAGCACCGACGCTTCAAAATCCGGCTCCAAGCTCAAGACCCATTCTTCGGCGTTGGGGTCCAAGTCGAATGCCAAGGTCGTTTGGCCACCGTTTCGGCCAAACAAAACGGCTCCGCTGCCCATCGGCCTACGCACGGCGGCCCTGCCATTTTCGTCGCTGCGGTAATGAATTCCGTATTCGATACAAATCTGCTCCAAGGTGGCGTTCCCCGATTGAAACTTCGCTTCCAATTCCGCTTCGTCATAGTCGCTGGGATAGAGAGCATAGACGTCAGTTTCTGGGAGGGGCTTGCCGCTGGCCTCGTCGACGGTGCGCACCGCGATACCAGCGACGCCCTCTACCGCCGCCTGGACGCCAACGGTTTGGGCGGTTGGCTCGGCCTCCGTCTCGGTCCTCAGTGGCGCAGATGGCTCGCCAGCGGGAGCCTGGGCGGTGCCTTCCGTGGGATCTGCCTTGGCAGATTCGAGTTCTTCCTCGGCCATCGCCGCTGATTCGGCTGGGGATTCAATCGGCGAGATTTCTTCGCTAGGCCACAGCAGATAGATTGAAAGCACGGCAAGGACGGCGGCAAGGATAAATAACGGCGTGCGGGACATGCCGCGATTCTAGCACTGACAGCGGCGGGCCGATTCAGCACTGGTTCCACGCCGAACAGCAGATTAACCTAGGAGCATGTGCCCAACTTCCCCGCACGTAGTCGTCCTCAGTGGTGCTGGCGTCAGTGCCGAAAGCGGCTTGAAAACCTTTCGCGACAGCGACGGGTTGTGGGAAAACCACCAAGTCGAAGACGTCGCCACGCCGCAAGCCTGGCGCAAGGATCCGGAATTGGTGCAACGCTTTTACAACGAACGCCGACGCCAAGTGGTCGCCGCCCAGCCGAATGCTGCACACTTTGCTTTGGCCGCTCTGGAAAACTACTGCCCAGTGTCGGTGATTACCCAAAACATCGACGATTTGCACGAGCGGGCGGGCTCCACCAAAGTGATGCACTTGCATGGCGAAATTTTGAAATCGCGAAGTTCGCGCAACGAGCATTTGCTGTACGACACCCATGGCGAAGACATCGAAATGGGTCAAAAGTGTGAGCTGGGCAGCCAGCTGCGGCCGCATGTGGTTTGGTTTGGCGAAGCGGTTCCAGCAATGGAAGAGGCGATGCAATGGGTGCGTCAAGCGGACATTCTGCTCGTCGTCGGCACTTCGTTGGCGGTTTACCCGGCCGCTTCTTTAGTCGGCTACGCCCCGCCCGCTGCCGAAGTAGTGGTGGTGGATCCGGTGGCACCGCCGGTTAATCACGCCCGGGTTCGCACCATTCAAACTACCGCCTGCAAAGGCATTCCACCATGGGTCGAGGAGCTGCAGAAGGATGCGGTATAGAGAAATCGAAGCACGCGATCAGCAGCAATTAGCCGACGGAATCTGGCAGGTTTACCAGACCTTTGATTGCGTTGGCCCCGGCTATGGACCACAAGATCCAGACATGGAGGATCTTCATGCTTTTTATCACCGACCGGGCAGCTATTACCTCGTTGCTGAAGATCCCAACACCGGCGCGGTGGTCGGTGGTTGCGGATTTGCCGCTTTTGGGCCAGCGGAAGCCGCCACTTGCGAGTTGCGGAAGTTGTTCTTATTGCCCGAAACTCGTGGGGAAGGCGTCGGCCGGGAAATTTTGAAGCGCACCTTGCAGCAAGCGCAGCAAATGGGATACAAACAGTGCTACCTTGAAACCGTGGAACGCATGGAAGCTGCCTGTGCGCTTTACGAAAAGTTTGGTTTTAAGAAATTGAAAGAAGCGATGTTTGGTGGCGGTCATCACGTTTGCGAAAGCCAGTACCTCAAGGTGTTTTCCCTTTTGCTGCTGTGCTTGACGCTGTGGTTACCGGCTTGTAGTTCGGATCCATTTGTGCCGCCTACCAGT
Organism: uncultured Planctomycetales bacterium; assembly: GCA_964565175.1. Classification (GTDB taxonomy): domain Bacteria; phylum Planctomycetota; class UBA1135; order UBA1135; family UBA1135; genus JACNIZ01. Next base: position 1,839 of record CAZMDZ010000059.1, on the reverse strand, counting down.
GAACAGATTCATTCGCCGGAATTGCGCGTCGAGCTGATCAGCATGCATTTGGTCAACCAGCAGTTGCGCGAAGAATTGATCCGCATCGGCTTGGGCAAGCTGACTTTGAAGGACATTTACCGGCAAGAGTCGTTGGACCGCATGCACAGTTCCCGGTTGAAGGAGATCCTGGCTTACAACGGTTGGCCAGGCAAAGACCTCGTAGGAACCGATGGCGCCGAAGCTGCATTTCACTTGGCCGAACATAGTCATCGCGAACCGCAGTTCCAGCGCGAATGTTTAAAGCTGATGGGCCGCGGCATGGAGCGTGGCCAAGTTGACCCCGCTCACTATGCGGAGCTGTATGACCGGGTGAAAGTGGCGGCGGGGGAGTTGCAGCGTTTTGGCACGCAAGCCCATGTGGTCAATGGCGAATTGAAATTCTTGCCACTGGAAGACCCACAGCGCGTCGATTCGCGGCGAGCCAAAATGGGCTTGGAGCCACTATCGGTTTACCGACGTCAACTTGAGCAAGCCTACTTGGTTCGCACCAATTCTAACTAGCGCAGGTGGCTAGCAATTTCTCCATCTGGCCTCGATGGTCCATCATCGATTGAGCAAGCTGGAACTGGCAGCGAGCTCGATCCAAGTTTTGATTAGGTCGGTGAATGCGGAAGTATTGATCGCCTTGCAAGTGGTCGGCGAGGAAACGTGAGCCGATTTCCAAGGTGATCAAAATGCCCGAAAAGACCAGCATTTCATGCTCGTCTTGATTGAGGATCGGCGCGGCGCCGCGCAGGTAGCCGTTGGCGAGTGCTTCGAACATTGAAAGTTCGACTCGAGCCTTACTCAGATCCGTTTCGTCTTCGGGCGCACTGCACAGCATGGTGCGCATCATGTCGCCGAAGTCATATAGCACCGATCCAGGCATGACCGTATCCAGGTCAATCACACACAAGCGTTTGCCGCTTTCGGCATCGAGCAAAACATTGCTCATCTTGGCATCGTTATGCACCGGTCGATTGGCGATGCGACCGCTCTTCATGCCGTCAATAATTAAGCCACCTTCCGGGCCAAAGCGGCGGACGTAATCCAATTCTGGCTGGACTCCGTCGGCGCGACTGTGGCTGTCATTGCGGGCAGCGTCCTCCAGGTCCTGCAGACGCTTGGGCGTGTGATGGAAATCTTCAATGATTTCATGCAGCGGTGGGCCGGGGAGATCGGCGAGCATGACTTGGAATTCGCCAAAAGCCAAACCAGCTTGCTCCGCTTCTTGCGGTGTGGCGGCGGACTCGCGCATCATCGAACCTTCAATGAATTCATACAGCCTCCAAACATCGCGGTTGGGGCAATGCATGAATGGTTCATCGCTCACCGTCGGCACCAAGTTCAAAAAGCTGCTTTGCCCCGGTTTGGAGTGGCCGTTGCGCTTTTGGGCGGCGTGGTGACTGATCCGGCGGATGTTGCTCATAATCCAGTCCGGTCGCGGGAAGACGTCGGCGTTGAGGCGCTGCAAAAGAAAGCGCGGGCCGTCGGTCTGCTCGATGGTAATCAGATAAGAGTCATTGATGTGGCCGCCGGGGTAAAGCTCAGCCGACTGCAGCGGTGCTGGCAGCTGGAATTGAGGGGCCATATAGCGGGCAAGATCGAGATCAGCCATGACCTGATCATAGCTTCGGCCGCTGTCCAATCGAAGCAGAGGTCACTGGCTTTCTAGGTCACTGGCCAACTCATTCAGTTTTTCAATCCGAGTTTCGGTCAAGGGGTGGGTCTGCAGAATTGCTGAAAGCTGACTGCTGTGACCATGCTCGCGGTGGAGTTGTTCAAAAAATTCAATGGCGCCGTCCGTGGTGTCGAAAA
>CAZMDZ010000058.1:13368-14502 GCA_964565175.1 uncultured Planctomycetales bacterium | reverse complement strand
CGGCGGCTCTTTCAAAATGCCGATGGAAGTTTGAACTCTGTCACCATGCGCAGCGATGGCGTTCACATTACCCCCGCCGGTTATCGGGCGTGGGCGGAAGCGATGGAGCCGACCATGCGTGAGCTATTGGGTGAAGAATGGCAACAGGAAGAACAGCCGCAGTGGTTGAAAGAGGCGGCACAGGTAGCGCCAAGTGCACGACAGCTAGCGTGGCAAGATTTGGAATTGACTTGTTTTATTCACTTCGGCATCAACACCTTCACCGATCGCGAGTGGGGAACGGGGACGGAAGACCCGCAAGTGTTCAACCCCACCGCACTCGACGCCGAGCAATGGGCGCTGGCGGCCAAAGCTGCGGGCATGAAATTGGTTTTGCTCACTGCCAAACACCACGACGGTTTTTGCCTGTGGCCGAGTCGTTATACGCCGCATTCGGTTGCGAGTAGTCCGTGGAAAAATGGCAAGGGCGATGTCGTCGGCGATTTGGCAGCGGCTTGCCGCAAACATGGATTGAAGATTGGCGTGTACTTATCGCCAGCAGATTTGAACGCTATCGAACGCAAGGTTTATGGCGACGGTTCCAGCCCAGTGGAGTGCGGCATTCCCACCCACGCGCCGCGGTTCCGCTATACGCTGGACAGCTACAACCAGTATTTCATGAATCAGTTGTATGAGCTACTGACCGACTATGGCCCCATTGATGAAGTCTGGTTCGATGGCGCCAACCCCAAACCTGGCACCGGCCAAACTTACGATCGCGAAGCTTGGTATGAAATGATTCGCATCTTGCAGCCGCAAGCAACAATTGCCATCGATGGTCCGGATGTCCGTTGGATAGGCAATGAAGGCGGCCACGCGCGCGCCGGGGGTGAGTGGTCGGTGGTGCCGATGAAAGCGCCGGAAAGTGAGGCGCAGATTCGCGTCATGATGGTTGCTGGCGCCACTCATCAAGACCTTGGTAGCCGCCAAGCGCTCAAGAGTGCGCTGGACGATGGCGCGATCCTTCGCTGGTACCCGGCGGAAATGGATACTTCGATGCGCGGTGGTTGGTTTTATCACGCCCATGAAGATGGTCATGCCAAGGGTTCGGTCGAGCGTTTGATGCATTTGTTTGATACCAGTTACGGTGGCAAT
>CAZMDZ010000058.1:0-13358 GCA_964565175.1 uncultured Planctomycetales bacterium | reverse complement strand
GGACCGCCGTGGTTTGATTCAAGAAGACGACGTACGCAGGTTGGGTGAATTTGGCGACTTGGTAAAGCAAACTCTGTCGTTGAATCTGGCAACTGGTGCCGACGCGCGAGAAACGACTGAAAGCAGGAGCGTTGAGCACCCTGCATCGGCGGCGGTAGATGGAAACAGCAAGACTTGGTGGCAGCCAACGGAAGCTTTCAATCGAGTTTCGGTGGAATTTGATTTAGGCAGCCCTCGGCAAGCCAATTTGCTGGAGCTGCGCGAAGCTATTTCTCAAGGACAGCGCATTGAGAAGTATTTCGTCGAAGGTTGGAGGGGCAGTGGCTGGCTTTGGTTGTGCGAGGGCAATGCGGTGGGTAATCGCGCGCTGCACCGATTTGCAGATGCAACGATCAGCAAGTTGCGCGTCCACATCACCTCCTCGCGCTTGCACCCGACCCTAGCCGAGGTCGGGCTGTACTTGGCGCCGGTGTTGTTGAAGAAGCCTTCGATTCAAAAAACGAAGACTGGGCAAATCCAAATCAGCGCACAGCCCGGGGTCGAGATCCGTTACACCTTGGACGGCTCTGAACCTGGGCCGGAGTCATTGCTCTACACCTCGCCTTTTGCGGTCACTGCGCCAACCGTTCGCGCCCGTTGCATGATTCCGGGTCAAGCCGAACGCATGGGAGAAATTGCCAGCGCCACCTTCGATCTGCGCAAGGCGAAGTGGCGCATTCACGCGGTCAGCAGCGAGCAGGCCGACAGTGACGAAGGCGCAAAAATGGCCATCGACGGCAACAAGAAGACTTTGTGGCATAGCCAATGGCGGCCGACGTCGCCCGAACATCCGCACAGCCTCACCATCGACTTCGGCGAAAGGTTGGCGGTCTCCGGCTTCCTCTACACGCCGCGCTCCGATGCCAATCGCAATGGAACTCTTTTGGGATACCGAATTGAGTTAAGCGGCGATGGCACCACTTGGACCACCGCCAAAGAAGCTGAATTTCAAAACATGGTCAACAATCCAACCGAGCGGCGAGTGGATTTTGAACAAAGCCATCAAGCGCAGTACATGCGCTTGACGGCTTTGAGTGAAGTCAGCGGGCAACCGTGGGCGTCGGTTGCCGAGCTCGATGTGATCAGCGATTAAGGCGTACGGCCGCTGGATCCTTCTTCCAGGTACAAACCGAACTCGCTAAGCGCCGGACCTACCGGCCCGCTCATCGTCAAGCGCACGCGCGTGGTGGTGACGTTTTCGCCGCGCCACAAGCGTCGGTTGCCGATCGCTTCGCCCGCGCCAAATTCAACCCACGCACCGTCCTGCCATTGCTCCAACTGCCAATGGTAAACCCGGTGACCCAGGGCGACGAACTCGCGCAGATCGACCACGTTGAAGGTGGTTTCGGCGGCCAACTCCAGTTCTAACTGAGTGCGGACGGGTGTAACGCTCGCGCCATCATCGGTCGCCCAATAAGTATTGCGATCACCATCCAACAAGTTCATTGCCGAAAAGCGCACTGCCCCACCACGTACATTGCACGGCTTCAACTTCGCGCCTACCGCCAAGTTGTGATCAAAAATCCCGTCCAAGCGCTTCTTGAACTCGGTCAGCGAAGCCACATCTTTTTCATGAATGCGGCCACGGCGATCTGGTGGGAGATTCAGCAAGAACGAAGAACCACGACCGATGGACTTAAAGTAAAGATCGATTAAGTTCTCCGGTGTGCGCACTTTGTCGTCTTGATTGGCGTGGTAAAACCAACCTGGACGAATGGAAACATCGGATTCAGCCGGAATCCACTGCGTTCCATCGCGATGACCTTGGTTGCCATCCCAGTACTTGGTGGTACCCGGGCTGGCTTTGCTTTCTCCCTCGCGCGGCTCCGGCGTGTAAGTTGCCCAACACGGTTCACCGGCGACGCCGTGCTCATTTCCATTCCAACGCACGTCGGGGCCGGCATCGGAAAAGATGCATGCGTCCGGTTGCAGGCGGCGCACGATTCCGGCGGTTTCTTCCCAGCCGTAATAAGTGCCACGATCAATGCGCCGCTCCTCGCGAGCGCCACCGTAAAAACCATCACCGCCGTTGGCCCCATCCCACCAAACCTCGAACACCGGGCCGTAATCGGTCAGCAACTCGCGCAACTGATCGCGATAATAGTCAATGTACTCCGGCCGACCATAGTCCGCATGATTGCGATCCCATGGCGACAAGTAAACGCCAAACTTGACGCCATGTTTCGCGCAGGCGTCGGCGAATTCGCGCACCATGTCGCCTTCACCGTTTTTCCAGGGCGTGTTTTTCACCGAATGCTCGGTGTACTTCGACGGCCACAAGCAAAAACCATCGTGATGCTTGCAAGTCAAAATAAGACCCTTCATGCCAGCGTTTTTCGCCGTGGTCACAATTTGCTCGGCGCTGAAGTCCGTTGGGTCAAACAAATCTAGCGATTCGTCCCCGTACCCCCACTCGATGTCGGTGAAGGTGTTCATGGTGAAGTGAACGAAGCAATAAAACTCTAGCTCATGCCATTTGAGCTGGCGTTCGCTGGGCACCACGCCAAAGGGATCCGGCGTGGCAACGGAAATGTCTTCGGCAAGATGGGAAGGGTTGGAGCAAGACGACAACGATCCTGCCAGAAGCAGGATCGTTGTCATTGCGCCGAGGAATTTGGAGTTAGACTCCAACAACATTGGAGGTGCGGTCAGTTAGCCCGTCCAGCACTTGCACGTAAATCAAACCGGCGGCGTTGGCCGGAACATTCGCTGGGAAACTGAACTCGCCATTCGGGCCGCCAGCTCCGAAGCCAGCAACGGTCAAGAATGCGCTGGCCAAACCAGATACCACAACGTTGCCGGTGTAAGGATTGGTCGCTTGATAAGAACCAGTGCCTGCCGCATACAAGTAAACCAAAGGTCCAGCTTGAGTGCCATTGATGACATCAAAAGTCATCAGGCCACCCGGCGCACCGGTGGTCGACAACTCAACGGCATCGGGGTCGCGGTAGTGGAAGCCCATATCGACGACACCCCCATCCCATGCGTGGTCAGTGCGCGTGGTCCAGTACGGCGAAATCGTGTCCTTGCCAGTATTCAAGCATGGACTGTCACCGGCTTGACCGGCAGCAATCTGGCTGAGGTAAGCGTCGCCCAGCGGGCCAGTGGTGTAAAGCGGGTCACCATCAATGCAACCAGTGCCAAACCAGGTCTCGGCGCTATCGCCTTGAGACAGCGAATAACGCACGCGAATCGCCGGCGCGCCGCTGGTCACGGCAACGTTGTTCGGCAGGTTGCCGGTCATGATGCAGTTGCGGGTCGTCAGAATGGTCGAGGTATCCCAAAGAGAAAACCCGCCGCCATTGCGCGTCGCGGTGTTGTTGCGAATGGTGCAGTTCTTAAACAACGGCTGCGAGTTAAAGATGACGACACCCGCACCGTCGTAAGCACTGGTGTAGTTGTCTTGAATCAAGCAGTTGTCGATCACCGCAGTCGATCCGCCAGCGATTTGAAGACCGCCGCCACCGCCCGAACCTTCGTTATTTTCAATGATGCAATTCTTCACTGTTGGCGAGGCCGGAAGGCCACCGATGTCGTCGAAAATTGCAATTCCTCCACCATCCCACTTCTTGCCATTGGTGATGGTGAATCCTTCCAGGATGGCGTCTGGCCCTTCGCCAGCGTTAAACACAATCACACTGCCCGCTGCAGAACCGTCGATCACCGTTTCGGCGGGACCGCGTTCACCAAGCAGATGAATGTCTTTGCCCATGAAGGCGATTTCAGATTCAAGGTAGGTGCCGGGCCGCACGATTACGGTATCGCCGCTGGCGACTGCCACAATTGCATCTTGGATGATTGCGTAGTCGTCGGGAACGTAAACCGCAGTCTGGGGAGCAGCCAACAACGGAGTGCTGAGGAGGAGGCTGAGGATCATTGTTCTTTAATTTCTGCGAGTAGTTTTTCTACCTTTGCGGCCACAGATTCGCCGCGCGCATCCTTGTACCGAATTTTGCCTTCGGCATCGATGATGTAGGTAGTGGGGAAGCCGCTGACATTCCACGATGCGCACACGGGCGCGGTCGGGCCGTCAAAGATGTTGTCCCAAGTCACGCCATGCTCTTCACACATACTGCGGAAGGTGTCGGCATCGTCGTAAGCGTTGACACCGAGCAAAGCGAAGTCTTGATTTTGGAAACGCTGAACCAGCGCTTTTTCGTGCGGGATCTCTCCCTTGCAAGGACCTCACCAGAAGCCCCAGAATACAAGGAAGACCACCTTGCCCTTGTAGTCGGACAAAGCAATCGGATCGCCGTCGATGGACTTGCCAGCTAATGCCGGCGCCATCTTGCCAACCTTGAGATTGGCGATTACGGCGATCATTTGATCAATCTTCTTGGCGCTCGCTGATGCCGGATACGCCTTCTTAAAGGCGGCGACGTCTGCCATCCATTGTTCGTCGTCCATTCCCTTCCACATCATCGCGCGGGTGTAGGCGATGCTTTCTTTGGCTGCAGGATCAGACTGCATTCTCTCTAACCGCAGCAACGCGCTCGCGGCATCGAAAGAACGCTCATGAACTTGGCGGGAGATCACCTGGCTCAAGTCGCTTGCCCAGTCAGCATCGGCGTAGTTGTCAATCAGTTGGTTACTCAGGCTGGTCAATACCTTGCCCGGATTCTTCCAACGAATGCCCGACTGGCCGAAGTTTTCCATGCACCACAACAGCGAGCGACCGCGATCTGCTGGCGGCGCCAAATAATTCTTGGCCAGTCCACGGAACAGATTGAAGTCGGTTTTGAAGTCAGGGAATTCTGGGAAGTCGCCTTCACCTTTTTGCGCGGCTTCCCACTTGACGGAAAACTCCTCCATCTTGGTGAAGTAGGCGGCTTCCAAAGCTTCATAGCTTGGAGGCGGCGCGGGGATGCCGTCGACGGCTTGGCCGTACTCTTCGTTGCGATTGGCCGAGAAGGCTCGTTGCCGCTCGGCGATGGTCAGCAATTCTTCATCATTCAAATTCCGGCGTGCCGCGGACAAGCAAGCCAAGAAGTGAGCGCGTTCCTCTTGCGCCATCGGGCAGCCAACATTTCCGTTTGGTCCATCTGCCGTCGCCAAAACCGCCGCCTCGCGACGGCTGTAATTTCCGTCGTCACCTTGCTTGGAAATGACCGGTTTGCTCGGATCAAAAATCACAAACCAAGGAATGCCACCGCTGACTCCTTTGGTCAGCGCGGCCGAAACAATTTTGCCATTGGCCATCACATCTTGATCGATGCCGCAAATAACAAAGTCCTTGGCCAACAGTTGTGCAACTTGTTCTTGCTCGAGGAACTCCTCGAGGACTTTACACCAACCTCACCATGGAGCTTCCAAGTAAACAAAAAGATTGCGGCCGCTTTGTTGGGCATCAACGCGAGCGGCTTCCAGCACCTCGACCGCGTCGGCGGCTTGAGGTTCCTGCACAGGCATCGCCGCGGGCACCACCGGCAGCCAGCTCGCACAGGTCAGGAGAATGGTTGTAAGCATAGGTTTATCCTACCTCGAAAATTTCAAAGTGGAGCTGGCAATAGCCGCGCCGTTTGGGGCTTTCCGCCTTGTTAAAGTCAGCACCGATGCCTGAGCTACCTGAAGTCGAAACCGTGCGCGCTGGCCTCGCCCCGATCTTGACCGATCGGCGCCTGGGCAAGGTAGAGGTCCGCTGCAAGAAGCTCCGCTATCCACTGCCGCGCAACCTCGCGGCGAAATTGAACGGATCACGGGTTCGCAAGGTGCGTCGGCGGGCGAAGTATTTGCTGATTCATACCAATCGCGGCTGCTTAATCGTTCATTTGGGCATGACCGGCACATTGCAAGTGGTCCCGGCACGGCAAGTTGCGCAGAAGCATGATCACGTGGATATTGGGATTGGACAGGGACAGAAATTGCGCTTTCGCGATCCACGGCGGTTCGGCGCGGTGTTGTGGACCGAGGGCGATGTGGATTTACACCCAAGCATTGTTCACCTAGGACCTGAACCCCTCCAAGATAGTTTTACCGGTGAATGGTTGTACACCAAGTCGCGCAAACGCAAAGCGGCGATCAAAACGTTCATCATGGACAATAAGGTTGTGGTTGGGGTCGGCAATATTTATGCGTCCGAATCGTTGTGGCGCGCCGGCATTCTTCCCAAACGCGCCGCCGGCCGAATTTCGCGCGCGCGCATGGATGTGTTGGTCGAGCAAATTCGCAACGTGCTCAGCGACGCGATTGAACAGGGCGGCACAACCTTGAAGGACTTCAAAGCTGCCGACGGCGAGCTGGGATATTTTGCTCAGGAGCTCGCGGTTTATGGTCGTGAAGGCGAACCTTGTGCGAAATGCAAAACGCCGATTCAGCGCGCGGTGCTCGGCCAACGCAGCACCTTTTGGTGCTCCGGCTGCCAGGGCTGATTTTTGTCCATAATCGAAAGGAACAGCTCGCCATGGATGAAGTTGTCCAGCCAGGCGATCAGTTGCGGCCACGGTTGAGCGTCGAACCACTTGCGATCGGCGAATGCGAATTGGCGCACGAAGGGCAAAATGGCAAGGTCGGCGAGGCTGAGTTGCTCGCCGAACAGATTCGGTTCAAGCAGCCGCTCCAGCTCGTTCAAAAATTCCGACGCCGCCGCGCGATGGATTTCAGGGTCCGCGTCTTCGTAACGAGTGGAGTATTTGTATCGGTCGAGGTTGTGCTTGAATTCCTGATCGCAACGCTGGATCAACGCGTCCATTTCTGGAGTGGTGATACACCCCAAAGCCCACTTCATCACCTCGAGGCTTTCCTCCAACACAGTTCCATCCACAAGCTGCAAAACCGGAACCGTGCCCTTCGGTGAAATTTCATACAACGCCTGCGGTCGGTTTTTCAGCTCCACCTCGCGCAACTCCACCACCTGCCCACCCAGCCGCAACGCCAACCGCGCCCGCATCGCGTAGGGGCAGCGGCGGAAGCTGTAGAGGATGGGCAGTTGATTGGTCACGGGCCAGGGGCGAAAAGGTTGCTTAAGGAACAATATAGGATAAGAATTCACCCAAATCTGCCGACAATTTACTAGCCATACCTAGTAAAATTACTCAGTACAACTAGTAAACCGAGAAATTGTTCCGCCGAAACCAAGCCTCAGAATTGGCCCAAAGGCTACTTGAACCGCGTAATTTCATTCAAGTTGTCACCGGGGCACGCCAAGTTGGGAAGACAACTATGGTCGGTCAAACGGTGGGCGACATCGGCCTTCCCGCCCACGTTGCCAGCGCCGACGAACCGACCCTACGCGGAAGCGGTTGGCTGGAAGAGCAATGGCAACAAGGGCGACTGCTCGCCAAGCAAGCTGGCCCCGACGGCGCGATCCTAGTGATCGATGAAATTCAAAAGGCCAAAAATTGGGCGGAGAGCGTGAAACGACTCTGGGACGCAGATACGCGCGAAAATAGGAAGCTAAAGGTCGTGCTCCTCGGTTCCGCGCCGCTGCTGATTCAGTCCGGTCTCACCGAAAGTTTGGCAGGAAGGTTTGAGACCATCCATATGCCCCATTGGTCCTATCAGGAGATGAAGCAAAGCTTTGATTGGACCCTGGATCAGTACCTCTTTTTCGGTGCATACCCCGGGGCAGCCTCTCTGGTTCATCAGCCAAAGCGATGGGCGAATTACGTCCTTCATTCATTAATCGAAACTACGATTTCGCGCGACGTCCTACTCTTGTCCCGTGTGGACAAACCTGCTTTGTTGCGCCGATTGTTTCAGCTTGGATGTAGCTATTCCGGCCACGTTTTGTCCTACACAAAAATGTTGGGCAAACTTCAAGAGAGCGGCAATACCACAACTCTTGCTCACTACTTAGAACTTCTTGCCGCGGCGGGAATGCTCACAGGCCTACCCAAATATTCTCCTAGATTGGTTCGCAAACGCGGCTCCAGCCCAAAGCTGCTAGTATTCAATACCGCCCTGATGACTGCCCAATCTGGATTAACCTTAGCTCAGGCCAAGAAGGACACCGAGTATTGGGGCCACTTAGTCGAATCTGCGGTTGGCGCGCACCTGATCAATGCCGCTGCCGCCGGTGAATGCGAAGTTTATTACTGGCGAAACCGCAATCGAGAAGTCGACTTTGTTGTTCGTCATGCAAATAAACTGGCAGCGATTGAAGTTAAGAGCGGAATTCGACGCGACACCTTGCCCGGGATGACCGCTTTTGCAACGGCTCATGAAGGCACCCAACGTCTGCTTGTCGGCGCCGACGGCATCCCACTTGAAGTGTTCTTGTCTTCGCCGCTTTCTACTTGGCTTTAAGCGTCCAACCCTTGCCTGCAACCCTTACGCCGAATGGTGCTGAAGTAGAAGCCCAATCGCCCAGTGGCTTTGCGGAAACGCAAGTCGCTACATCCAATCAGCAATCGATTTGGCTACTTTTGGGTTATCTAAGTATCCGTACAGCTTGTGTGGATTGGAGCAGCCGTTACCAACCCAGAAGTTGCGCATCTTATGATCCACGATACTGCCGACGAATTTCTTGCGCTCCATGGCCGCAAAGTCATCGTCCACTGTGGAGTCGTGAGCAACGAAGTCGTCTTTGGCAGTGAAGTTGACCCATGATTGGATTTGTCGTGGGAACCGACTGCCTCTTCTTTCGTTGGCGTCGTATAAGTTGTCTTGCACTCCAGGCTCACCCAGTGGGCTGCCAAGGGTTATGAACTTGCTTAGCCTCTGGTCAGCGATGGTTTCAAGTGGCGTTGCAAACGCTCTCGAATTTCCGAGCCTACCGAACGTCGAGTTAAATAGGCGCCCATGTCTGGGGTGGCTTTGCGAATCAACTTCTTATAGGCGGCTCTTGAAAAGTTTGTGGTTTGAAACAACTTGGCCAGGTCGGCATCGTAACTACCAGCTTTTTCGCATGGGGAGTTGCCGTGGGCGGGATCTTTATCCGGAAGTTCAGACTTTTCTTTTTCATCTGCCCGAATCATTTCTCGGTTGCAGATGTCGCCGTAATAGGCCAACGAAAAACGGATCTCTCCATTCTTCAATTTCTGAGCAGCTTGAGGGGAAACTCGTTCCAGTCCATGGATAAGAGATTTCTTTACCAGCCGCTTCTTTTCCTTGCTGGAAGGTTTGGTTGCGCGACCGTGGATAACAATGAGGTGTTTAGATTTTTCAGGCATGATTCGTGGATTCGGCCAGCATGAAATGCCGGAGCGCTGACTATACAAAATTTGGCTGGCTGAGATCTGTGCATCCCCATGCGGCAAAATGCTTTGCCCGCGTGGACCATTTCGGCCCCTTGTGGACTTCTGCTCCAGGGTTCATAAAAATAGAGAGATGAGCTTGGGGCACACATTAAAGCAGTTGCGGGAAGACCGCGGAATTGACGTTGACCTATTTGCGACGAAGGTTGGCGTCGGCGTTGAGGATTTGAAATTGATTGAGAAGGATCAATTAGATCCGCAGATGAGCACCCTGACCAGGCTGGCCAACGCCCTGGCTGTGCCGATGACGCGGCTGTTTCAGTTCATGGACGAGGAGGCGCCCGACAAGGAGCACGAGTGCCCGATCAGCAGCTGCGGCACCTGCATCGCCGAAATCATTCACAATCCCGATGCCAGCCCGGCGGTTTACGGCGACGAGCAGCTCAAGTTGATCAAGATGGCGGACTACATCGCTGTGCATGGATCGAACGAAGTCCGTCGGTCGCTGGCGGTGATGCTTGAGTCGTTGATGTCGCACTCAACCAAGCATCCGGTTTCGTAGCCGCCACCCGTTCCCCGGACGGTCGCCCCAAGCGACGGCAAACGAATAAGGGAAACTCCAGCTGCTTAGAAGGTCCAGCCGAGCGAGCTAAATTCCGGCAGATGATCCATGACGCGGCGCGTGTGGGCGCGAGTCTTTTCACGGTTCGGGCCAAGATCAAAGCGTTGCTGCATCCACTTCCACACCTTGGATTGCTGGGTATCTTCCTCGTTCAAGCAGGAATAGTGAAGGAAGCAGGCAACCGCAATGTCGGCGGCGGTCATCGAATCCCCCACCAACCACTCCCTACCGTCGAGAGCGTCTTCCAGCTTTTGCGTGGCCTCGTTGAGGCCTTGGTTGATTTCGGCCACGCGCTGATCGTCGGTTTCCCCGCTGAAGAACATGCCGAAAGCACCACCCAAAAACGGCCCTAACGGATTGCGATGGTAAGCCTCCCACGCTTCGATCTGCTTATGAGTGTCACGATCTTCGGCGTACAAACGCGGCCCCGGAAAGTTGGCGTCGAGGTAGCGCAAAATTGCCGACGAATCAAACAGCTTGACGCCGTTGTGGTGGATGGCTGGCGTCAAGGATTGCCCAGTATCGGCGATGATTGCGTCGCGGTTGGTTGGGTCGCCGGGGTTGATCAGCACGGCATCGAAGTCGATGTTTTTGTATTTCAGCGCGATCAGGACTTTGGTGTTATTTGGAGAGGGTGGAAGGAGATGGAGTTTGAGCTTGCTCATTTGATGGAGTGATGCGGCTTAAGGTTTGGTCGAGCTTGAAGTAACCGCCGACCTGGGCGATTCCCCAACTTATTTCGGGGACGAAGAACAGCCAAAGCAGTCCGGTGGCATGGTGGGCAAAGAGGTAGTACAGCATCCAGCTCGAAAACAGAAAGCGGCCAATCCCGTCGAGCAAGCCCAAGAGCGGATCTGGGCGGACCACCCTCAGGTAGGACCAGGTCATGACCACGGTGCCCATCAGGTTGACGAAGAAGATGTGGAGCGGTTCAAATTCTGGAATGCTGCCGGACATGCCAAAGGATTCGTGCAGAATCCGAAATTGGGCAATGTTCCATGCCGCCAAGCCGGGCAAGGCAAAGGGAAAGGTGACAAAAATGTCGTAGATCGCACTGGCGCAGATGAGGCGGCGGTAACTTGCTGGCTGCATGGCGAACTATGGCAAAGTAAAGTTCCCGATTGGCAATAGTAACTCTGCTCGGCATTTAAAGAAAGACCACTTGCCCTACTCGTTAGAATCCACCCCCGTGTCCGTTCGCACCTACCATCAACTCTGCGGAGTCGCAAAAGCCCTAGACCTTGTGGGCCAGCGGTGGACGTTGCTCATCATCCGCGATTTGCTGGCGGGCCCGCTGAATTACAGCGGTTTGCTTCGGGGGCTGCCCGGCCTGACCACCAATCTTTTGGCCAAGCGCTTAAAGGAATTGAGCGATGCTGGGCTAATCGAAAAGGGCTCCGCAACCCCTGGCGACCGCACCCAAGGCGAATATCGGCTCACCGAAGCTGGTCTCGCACTAGGCCCGGTCATTTCAGAACTGGCCAACTGGGGACGGCATCACGGTCCGCCCGCCCAGCCTGGAGACGGCATGAACCTGCGCCTGGCAATGCTCGCCCTGAGCCGCCAATACCTACAAACCGGCGGCCGCTGGATCGTGCAACTGGATGTCAAAGACACCGCACTGCAACTTCGCCTTGGCGGTCCCGAGTTCGACGCCACCCTGGGCAAAGCGATGCGCCCAGACCTAATTCTGCGCGCCGCCCCTGCTGAATTTTTCGAACTGTTCGCCCGCGACGCCGACCCCGTTCAGCAGCTGAAGGAAAAGAAACTGACCCTCCACCCGGGCCCTGCCGGTGAGGATATCCAGCCGATCTGGGAAGACTTCCTTTCTAGCTTCGGCTTAAGCGCGACTGGGGAAGCGCCTTAGTCATTGGCCCGATTGCGATTCGTCAGCGACAGTCCATTCTTAGTCGCTGAGCCATTCATCTACCGTTGCCAAGAGTGCGCGACCACGGTCATCGAGCTTGAGTTTTTTGGCGGCACTGGTTTCGGGGGCAAAACGAACCGCATGACCTTCACTAGGTTTCTTGACCAATGCTTGAAAGTTCTTGCCCGCAGCTTTGGTGATGGCATCGAAACCTTTGCTGGTGATCAACGCGCCAGTCAAGGTATCTGCGCCTTGCCAGCAAGTGTCCTTTGGATCCATACTGTAGCCTCCGCTTGCTCCTTTGCTAACCTCGACAAACAAAGGCACATCGCCTTGGGAGCGCCAGGAGTCTGAATAGACCACGCGCAAAATCAAGTTGTAGCTGTCGCGCCATGGGAAGGCGGCCATGGTGGACTCCATGCGCGACCAACCGAGTTCAGGCGTCCACGCTTCAACAATGTAATGCTCTTGCAGTCGACCGCTCAGTTGAGTGCAAGCAAGGATTCGAGTTGGCACATCGGCGGCAATTAACAACGAAGCGGCGACGTTGGCAAAACCGGTGCACACTGCTTTGCCGCTGTCCAAACACTCGATCGCACCTTGTGGATTGCCAGCGTCATAAACCAAGTTCTCGCGTATGTAGGCCCGCACGTCTTTCATCATTGCGGCGAAGTCGTCGCGACTAAATCCAGCGGCAGCGGCTTTGATTTCTTTATCTTTTACATCCACACCCGGCGCCGCCTTCAAATGCTGACGCACATCCTTCGGCAGTTTTTTGGGGTTAGCCAAATCAATCTCTACCCCCGCCGACGTCGGCCGGTCGGCGACCATGGTGAGCGTTTCCACGCGCAACTTGACCTCGCTGCCAGCGCTCAATTTATTCATCACCACTCGCAACGGCCGGTTTTCACGATCCTCTAGGACTCTCAATTCTTTCACCATTCCCGCCGGCTCACTCGTCACCTTTATTGCCAACGGCATTTGCCTGGCGAACGGAAAGGGAATGGAAAGTGAAACCCACGGATCCTTTTTCGAACCGGAAGTCCGAATCACATAATCGCCGTGATGCACCGCCAATTGAACCGCCATCGCGTCGCCGCGCAATTTGCTGGGAATGGCTTGGACATCATCGAAGCAAGCACTTGCTTTCCCCATTACACCGCAACGCACCATCCATTCTTCGGTGCCATCGGGAACGACTATTTCACGCTCTAGCTTGACCCAATCGCATGGCTCGCCGATTGCTTTGGTTTTCTCCATCGCAAGTTGTTTGCCGTCGCCATCCATGAACAACACCAACAGATAAACCGCCGAGGGTGAAGCCACCTCTTCAACCTTTACCCACGATGAAAGGCTTAGCAAGTTATCTTTGTCCTTCCACCGACCGCTTTGCGTAAACGAACTAAAGCCACCTGGCTTATTGGTTTGAATTCTGCCAAAAGCCTTGCCCTCTTTGGCACTTAAAATTCCGCCGTTGGCCTCTACTCGAACAAAACTCGGTGCCGGCCGTTGAATTCCAGGCGGGTAAATCTGCTGCCATCCCACCACCGGACTGGCGCCGCCCTTTTCGAAGCCGGGGTTCTTTAGCAGGTTCTGCTGCGCCCCAGCTGCGTGAACCATGCCAGCGGATAGCAGCAGCCAAATCAACCCATAAAGTAGAGAGGACTTCATTGCCCCCATCATAGCCCTGATCAGC
>CAZMDZ010000057.1:0-14553 GCA_964565175.1 uncultured Planctomycetales bacterium | reverse complement strand
GGCTACCCCGATCCATTGTTCAAGATTGGCGGCTTCTTACCGCCCCATGAAACGCGGAACGGCCCGACTCAAGCCAAGCTAAGTCTGCAGCAACCACTCCCTTGGGCGCAAACCTTGCAAGCCCAGGAAGACGTCGCCAAAGCGAATGCGCGGAGTGCTGATGCCACCGTACTGGCGATGCAACGACGAGTGCGCAAACAATGCGCGGAGATTTGGTGGGATCTGGCATATGCACACCTGGCTGTGCATCTTTTGGAGCAGAATTTGGAACTCCTCGCCAGCACCCATGCGGTGGTTAGCAACCGGTTAGAAGTCGGTCGGGCGCGCCTGCCGGAGCTGTTGCGAGTCGAAATGGAAGCGGTGCAATTACGGGACCGTCAGCGGCGGTTAAGAGACCAAATGACGCCTTTGCGCACCCGCTTGAATGGGCTCTTGGGCTTGACTTCCAGTGATGCCAATTGGCAAAAGCCAACGCTGCCGGATGCAGCACAGCTGACGGTGTTGGCATCTACAAAGACTTCGGTCGAAACTGACGGCAATCCGACATGGCCATCGTTTGACGGCAATCCTGAGTTGTCGGCTCTTTCAGCCGCCGCCGAAGGCCGTCGCGCCCGTTGGCAGCAAAGCCGGAGCGCCGAACGGCCGCAGTTGGGGATCGCGCTGGATTGGACGGTCATCGGCGAAGGCAACAGCATGTCACCCGACTCTGGGGAAGACGCCATTGCTTTGATGCTTTCGGTCCAACTGCCTCTCCACCGTGGCCGCGATCATGCGCGAACGGCCAAAGCGCATGCCGAATGGCAAATGGCCGAACAAGCCAAACGAGACCGAGAGCTTCGCTTGCAAAGTGAATGGCAACAAGTTCAGTTTGAGTTGGAAAACTCGGTCGCAACCATGCACTTGCTGCAACAAGAATTGAGCACCCGGGTGGAAAGCGCGCTCGAAACCGAACTGGCGTCGTTTGAAACGGGCGAAGCCGCCTTTGAAGGATTGCTGGAGTCGTTGCGTTTGTTACTTGATTTTCAATTGCGCAACGCCCAAGCACAGAAACAAATCATGCAGAGCTTAGCCAAGTTTGAGGAATTGGCCGGTGGTATGAAACAGTTGAAGGAAGATGGATGAGTGAAGAGAAAAAAGAAACTAAAGAGCAACCTGCAAAGGAAAATAAGCTGCCACTTTGGACAGGAAAAAGAGTCCTCGCAGTTTTTGCTTTGGGACTATTCTGTGGCTGGCTATTGTCAGACGATGGTCAAAACGAGTCGGCGACTTTAGGCGAAACCCAAAGCGATGCGGCTGAAGGTGAGCCTCAAGAGGAAGCTGCGCCAAAAGAATGGACTTGCTCCATGCACCCCACGGTGAAGTTACCGGAGTTTGGCCAGTGCCCGATTTGCTTTATGGACCTAATTCCTGCCACTGCGGGCGGAGGCAGTCCATTTGAGATCAAGATGGACCCGGTTGCTGTGGGATTGGCCGAAATCGTCACCGTTCCGGCCGAACGCAAGGCGGCCCAACTTTCCGTTGAAATGGTTGGCAAGCTTGCGATTGACCAAACCAAAGTTGCCGAAATTGCGTCTTGGATGGAGGGGCGCATCGAGCGCGTATTCGTCGACTCCGCTGGCATTCCAGTTGCGTCGGGCGAGCACTTGCTGGAGATCTACAGCCCTGAGTTGATTGCGGCAGAGCAAGCACACTTGGAAGCTCTCAAAAAATCGGGCCGCTTAAGCAATGCCACTCGCGGTCGCCTGCGCCAATTGGGCATGCAGCAAGAACAAATCGCGGCGCTAGAAAGAAGCGGCGAGCCACGGTCATCGGAAACTGTACACGCGCCCCAAGGCGGCGTAGTTTTGCATTTAGATGCGCGTCAAGGAGCGTACGTCAAAGAAGGCAGTCATCTTTACACGATTGCGGATTTATCGAGTCTTTGGCTAAACCTTGAGGCATATGAAAGTGACCTCGCGCTGCTGCACTACGGCCAGCAAGTTCACTTCCAAGTTGCCGCTTGGCCGGGCAAACAGTTCCGTGGCCGCATTGCCTTGATCAGTCCATTGTTGAATGACCGCACTCGCACCATTTCAGTTCGAGTTTTAGTCGACAACGCCGACGGAAAACTTCGCCCCGACATGTACGCGCAAGCGCAAGTGGAGGTGCAGTTAGATCCATTCGGCCGTGCCCACCAACCGGACTTGAGTGCGCAATGGACTTGCACAATGCACCCAGATATTTTGGCAGACGAACCAGGCTCTTGCCCACAATGTGAGATGCCGCTCGTTCCTGCCAGCGAGGTGGCTGCAAGGACGCTCGAGTCGGCGCCGCTGTTAATTCCGTCGTCGGCACCAATGTGGACCGGCACCCGTTCGATTGTTTACCTGCGCCTACCCGGTGACGAACCGTTGTTTGAAGGGCGCGAGGTGGTGCTCGGCCCACGCGCGGGCGACTATTACGTCGTTCTTGAGGGAATCGAAGAAGGGCAGCTCGTGGTGGCCAATGGCGCCTTCAAGCTCGATGCTGAACTTCAATTGCAAGGGAAATGGAGCATGATGAACCGGCCGCCCTCGGAGGATGCGCCTGCAGCCAAACATGTTCACGAACAGCAGTTTGAAATGGATCCAGCCCCTGCAGCATTCCAGCAAGCTTTGGGCGAACTGGTACTCCCCTACCTCGCCATGCAAACCGCGCTAGCTGACGACCAGTTTGATGACGCAATTATGGCAGTCACAGACCTCAGCTTCGCCTTGGATTTAGCGGATGGTTCTGAGCTGAAAGAAGGTCAGCAACAACGCTGGCAATCCCTTGACGAAAGCTTGCGAGAACACAGCCTGCTGGCGCTTGAAGCAGAAGAGATTGAAGCCGTCCGGCGCAACTTCGACGGCATCAGTCGCGCCCTGATTGAAGCAGTGCAAGTCTTCGGGCAAATCGGCGGCGGCAATGTGAAGTTGGCTTATTGCCCGATGGCTTTCAACGACTTCGGCTCCGACTGGCTGCAACTTGGCTCCACCATCGCCAACCCTTATTTCGGTGCCAGCATGCTGCGTTGCGGCACCGTCGAAAAATCATTGCCGGCGGTGAAGGAGTAAATCGTGCATAAGCTCACTTCCTTTCTGCTGGCACGACGCTTCATCGTTTGGGTGATGCTGTTGCTGCTGCTCGGCTGGGGTTGGCACACTGCCCCTTTCGACGGTGGCATTTGGCGAATGGGGAACTTCGAACGCGACCCTGTGCCGGTCGACGCCATTCCCAATATCGGCGAAAATCAGCAAATCGTCTTCACGGAATGGATGGGGCGCTCCCCACAAGATGTCGAAGATCAGGTGACCTACCCGCTGACGGTGTCGTTGCTCGGCCTGCCGGGTGTGCGCACCATTCGTTCGTACTCCTACTTCGGCTTCTCCAGCGTTTACGTCATCTTTGAAGACGACGTCGAGTTTTACTGGTCACGCTCCCGCTTGCTGGAAAAGTTATCCAGCCTACCGCGTGGAACTCTGCCAACCGACGCCAACCCGACGCTAGGACCCGATGCCACTGCGCTTGGGCAGGTCTACTGGTACACGCTCGAGGGTCGTGACGAGGCTGGCAACCCAACCGGCGGCTGGGATTTGCATGAACTGCGCAGCGTCCAGGATTGGCAAGTGCGCTATGCGCTGATGTCGACACCGGGCATCGCCGAAGTCGCATCGGCCGGTGGCTATCTGCGCGAATACCAAATTGATGTCAATCCCGACGCCATGCAC
The DNA here is from genome assembly GCA_964565175.1 of uncultured Planctomycetales bacterium. Taxonomy (GTDB): domain Bacteria; phylum Planctomycetota; class UBA1135; order UBA1135; family UBA1135; genus JACNIZ01. The sequence goes on along the minus strand of CAZMDZ010000057.1, from coordinate 10,825 downwards.
GCGCACCGTGTCAGCTTGCAACAGGTTTATCAAGCGGTACGCAACTCCAACCGTGAAGTCGGCGCCAAGGTGGTCGAACTCAATCGCGCCGAATACTTCATGCGTGGATTGGGCTGGGTCGAAGAACTCGAAGACCTTGAACAAGCTGTGATCCGTTCGGTGGATGGCGTCGCCGTCCGCATCGCCGATGTCGCCCATGTCACTCTTGGACCCGCTCAACGCCGCGGCGCCCTCGACAAGGGCGGTGCCGAAGCCGTCGGTGGAGTGGCGGTGGTGCAACATGGCGCCAATCCATTGCAGGCGTTGCAAGCGCTCAAAGAGAAAATTGCTCAAATTTCACTTGGCTTGCCGCGCAAGACTTTGGCCAATGGTGTCGAATCGCAATTAACCATTGTGCCTTTTTATGATCGCTCGGGTTTGATCCAAGAAACGCTCGGCACCTTGGAGAAAGCCATCAGTGAAGAAGTATTGGTCACCGTCATGGTGGTTTTGCTTTTGTTGATGCGCTGGCGGGCGGCACTTTTGGTTTCCGCCACGCTGCCGATCGTCGTCCTGCTGTGTTTCGTCTGCATGAAACTCGCCGGTGTCGACGCCAACATCGTCGCCCTTTCCGGCATTGCCATTGCAATCGGCACCATCGTCGATGTGGCGATCGTCCTAACGGAAAACATCCAACAACGCTTGGATCGTCAAGCCACAAGTTCCCCTCACCTCAAACCTGCCGACGGCGGCCAGCCCTCCGCCCTCGGCCATCGCATCGAAGCGGTACGACAAGCCGTTTCCGAAGTCGGTCCGGCACTGGTGACCGCCATCCTGACCACAGTTTTAGGTTTCCTGCCCGTGTTCTCCATGACCGGCGCCGAAGGCAAGCTCTTTCAACCGCTCGCCTGGACAAAAACTTTTGCCTTGCTCGGTTCGGCGGTGATTGCCATTTTGATCTTGCCCACCTTGGCGGTTTCGATTCTGCGCCCACGGTCAAAAGTGACCGAGAAAAAAAGTCGTGGACTGTTCACGGCCCTATGGCGTCCTTCAACCTGGATCAACCTAGCCCTGTTCGCTGCAGTCGGCTGGTATTTATCCTCTCACTGGGCTCCATTAGGCGTTGACCGGCAGCTAAGCAATTTTGTTTTTGTCCTCATTCTGGTCGGCGGCCTGCTGTTCGCCTTCCGCTTGTTTGAACTTGCCTACCCCACGATTCTCACTTGGTGCCTGCGCAACAAAGCGCTATTCCTGCTCTTACCGACGGCAATCTTGATCTTTGGCGCTGCCAGTTGGCTAGGCTGGAAAGGGGCATTTCAATGGCTGCCGCGAGGCTTAAATGCAATTGGTCTTCCAGGCGACACGCTTGAACAGAGCGAGACCTGGCAAAGCGCCGAGGCGGCGTTCCCCGGCTTAGGTCGCGAGTTCATGCCGCCATTGGATGAAGGATCATTCCTCTACATGCCGACCACTGCTCCGCACGCTTCCATCGGCGAAGCCTTGGACGTGTTACGCAAGCTCGATAGGGCGATCCTCACGGTGCCCGAGGTACAAACGGCCGTCGGCAAAATCGGTCGCGCCGATAGCGCCCTCGACCCGGCACCTGTTTCGATGATTGAAACCATCATTGAAATCAAACCCGAATATCAAACCAACGCCGAAGGCGAACTCGAACGCAATTGGCGCGATCACATCCATTCCATGGAAGACGTCTGGGATGAAATCCTCAACGTCACCCGACTGCCGGGAGTGACTTCGGCTCCTTGGCTGCAACCGATTGGCGCTCGTTTGGTGATGCTGCAAACCGGCATGCGCGCGCCAATGGGCGTCAAGGTTTTGGGGCCGGACCTGGCCACCATCGAAAAGGTTGCGCTCCAAGTGGAAGAATACTTGAAGCAAGTGCCGTCGGTGAACGCGGCGACAGTTTTTGCAGACCGCGTCATTGGCAAGCCTTACTTGGAGTTCGACATTGACCGCGCTGCGGCTGCACGCCATGGGGTTTCGGTCGCCGCTGTGTTGGATGTTTTGGAAACCGCGCTTGGCGGGAAAACGGTGACTTATACGGTAGAAGGCCGCGAGCGCTATCCAGTGCGAGTGCGCTACCCGCGCGAACGTCGCAACGACCTGCAACAGATGCAAAATGTGTTGGTGCCACTTCCGTCGGGCGCACAAATCCCGCTCAACCAACTGGCGAAGTTGCGCTACACCCAAGGGCCGCAAGCGATCAAAACCGAAGACACCTTCCCCGTCGCTTACGTCATTTTCGACCGCAAACCTGGTCGCGCCGAAGTAGATGTCGTCGAAGACTGCCAAGCTTTCCTTAATGAGAAATTGGAAAAGGACTGGCAACTGCCCGCTGGCGTTTCCTACCGCTTTGCTGGTTCCTACGAGCATCAACTGCGTGCTTCGCGGACTTTGGCCATTGTGCTCCCGCTGGCGTTGGCGCTGATTCTGGTGGTGCTTTACTTGCAGTTCCGCGCCATCGCCACCACCTTGATGGTGTTCTCCGGCGTTTTCGTCGCCTGGGCGGGCGGATTCTTGCTGCTGTGGCTTTATGCCAATCCCAACTTCCTCAACTTTGAAGTCGCGGGCACCGCCATGCGCGACCTCTTTCAAATCGGCCCACGCAATCTTTCGGTAGCCGTGTGGGTAGGTTTCCTCGCCCTCTTCGGCATCGCTACCGACGACGGAGTTTTGATCGGAACTTACATCCGTCAAACTCTCAAGGACCGCTGCCCGCGCAAAAAGGAAGACGTGCGCGCGGCGGTCCTCGAGGCTGGCCAACGGCGCTGCCGACCTTGCCTCATGACCACCGCAACCACCCTGCTCGCCCTGCTCCCGGTACTCAGTTCCACTGGCCGCGGCGCTGATGTCATGGTGCCCATGGCCTTGCCGTCATTCGGCGGCATGTTGATTGCCATCATCACCATGTTTGTCGTGCCGGTACTGAGCTGCGCGGTAGAAGAACGTCGCTTAAAGAAAAGCCCTTTGTCTCAACCATGATCCTCACCACCTTCTCCTCCATCTTTCTTGCCGCGATTCCGCTCGCGGCTACGTCCGCCTTGGACCAAGCCCCGCAGCAACAAGAAACCACCGCCCAAGCCACCGTCTTCGCCGAGCAAAGCATTTGCGCGGTAGATGGCAAGGCGTTGGCGAGTCATAACCACTTCGTCGATTACGAGGGCATGCGCGTCTATCTATGTGAAAAGCCAAAATGCCGTCAGCACTTCACCACCTTTCCCGACAAGTGGCTGTTCGCCATGGAACGCAAAAAGCAAGCGCCCAAGAATGTGCAAACTCAATGCGCAGTCAGCGGTGCAAAGTTGGGCGATGGTGCCGTCACCACTTGGATGGGCAATAAGTCGATTCAAGTTGGCGGCGAAGAGTGCCTTAAGTTGTTCCAAAAGCACCCATCCTTTTTCATCGACCGAATGGAAGGGCGCGGCGTGCAAAAAACTTGCGCGGTTATGGGCGGCACCATTAAACCGCAGAATGCTTTTGCCGTTCAGGGAACTCGAGTGGATCAATGCTGCGCTCCCTGCGAAAAGAAGTGGCGCAAGGATCCCGCCAAGTTTTTCACCCAGTTGGCCAAGGAAAAAGTGGTGCTGCAACCGGTCACCGCAAGCTGCGCCGTTCACCCTGACAAGCCAGCCAAGGCAATGCACTTCGTCACCTTCGGCAGCCGTCGCTTTTACTTTTCCGACGCCAAAGCCCGCAATCGCTTCTTGCTCAATCCCGCTGGCTACAGCAAAAAACTAGCGGATGTCGCCATCGGCGCCTTGCCGAAGAAACTGCCCTTTCCTGCCCCAAAAGCGGCGAAGACCAGCAAGTGTCCCGCCCCCCAAGCAGGGGATGCTGGTAAGTCCCCCACTCTATGAGTTAGCATAGGTGCATGCTGCTGAAGGCCATCCAGTGCCACGTCCTGCCCGAGCAACAGGAATTGTTCTCGCGAGGCCAGGAGCACTGGGCGGCGTTGTCGCCCTTGCCGGGCTTTGTCGGCCAGCAGGGCGGCTGGCAGCAGAGCACCGCTTGGGTATTTGGTTGGTGGCAAGATTGGGAGGATTATTCGGCTTTCATGGCCAATCATCACGACCCGATTTTCGACGACAGCCTGCAATCTGGCACTTATCGAAGTTCGGAAATCAGCTTTTGGAAGAGTCTGCCCTCGGCGCAGATCGATCGGCGCCGCAACCTCAAGCACACGCCGCAATCGCCGGCCAACGCCCTCGCCCTCAACCCAGATGCGGAGAAGGTCGAACCTCAGCACGACCTGATTCTGCTGGAGCTGCTGCAGCTCGCCCCCGGTGCTTGGGCCGATTTCGACGACTTCCTAACCTGGCGCTGGCGTCCGGGCTTGGCTGGCGCGGGCGGCTTGGCATCTGCGCGGATTTGCCAACACCGCAAACTTCCGGGTCGCTACCTCTCGTGGAGTCGTTGGCAAGCATCCGCCGACCCGATTGGCATGGCGCGCTTGCTGCAACCCGGCTTCCGGCTGCCCCATCGACGCACCCAACTGTTCCGCAGTCTTAGTCAGATTCAAATCCGCTGCGTTCCGAGTTGGGAGGTTGACTCGAGCTCATTTGAAGTCGATGCCGCCACCGACTCGCCGCGTCGCGCATATTTGGAATAGGTCATCCCTCCAGTGCAGGAGCCCCAAGGCCTGCCACCGCTGCGCTACCAAGCCCCAGCTTCTAGGCTGGCCAGCACCTGGTAGGCAACCGCCACGTTGTCGCGGCCATCTTTGCCACTGACTTCATGGTCGGAACCTGCGCGCACCGCGTCGGCAAAACACTGCAATTCGGCGCGCAACGGCTCGGAGTCTTCGAGTTGCAGTTCTTCTAGATTGAGCAAACTCTGAAAGCCTTCCAGCGGGCTGTTGGATTGAGCGGCGGCGGCGATTTTCTCTTTGCTGAAATCAGCCGACTTTTGCACCAGCAACGCATACTTGTCTTGCGAATCAATCGATACATAGCTGTCGGGACCGAAAAAACGGAAGCGGCGCATCGGCTTTAACGACAGACGGGAGGCGGTCAAATTAGCGACCGCGCCGCCCTCAAAGCGCAAGCGTGCCGAAACGATGTCCTCGGACGGACTCAAGGTGGAACCGCCTATTGCATCGACGGATTCAACGGGCTTACCGATCCAAGCCAAACACAGATCGATGTCGTGGATCATCAAGTCCAGCACCACGCCGACGTCGGTGCTGCGAAAGGAATACGGCGCCAACCGGTGCGCTTCGATAAAGCGCGGTTGAATGCCCAACTCTCGCGCTCGAACGACGGCTGGGTTAAAGCGCTCGACGTGCCCCACTCCAACCATTGCCCCGCCTTTTGCTGCATCGGCCAAAATAGCATCACAGGTTTCGACGTCCGGAGCCATCGGTTTTTCGATCAAGCACGCTTTACCCGCCAGCAAAAATGGCGCGGCGCAATCGCGGTGCAAAACAGTCGGCACCGCAATCACGGCAAAATCAACGCGATCGACGATTCCGCCAATTTCCAGCAGATGCTCACACTCGTAAGTCTCGGCGATCTTGCCGCCGCGCTCAGCATCGGAATCGACGATGGCGACCAATTCGACGCCGTCCATGTCAGCAAGAATGCGAGCGTGATGGCGGCCCAAGTGGCCGACGCCTACCACGCAGGCGCGCAGAATCTGGGGATGGTTTTCAGACATGATTGCGGGGGAGCGCTCAGTAGTCGGCGAACAAAATTCGAGTCACGATCAATCCGCCGCGGGCAGCGGACGGTTGGAAAAGTTGATCAGTCGGCCGCTTGCGGCGGTCGGCGCAGGGCTTCTCGATAACGCCCTTGATAACCTTTTTCCATATCGCGCAGGAAGGAAACCAGTCGCAGCACTTCCGGCGTCAGGCTTTCGACGGCTTCGATTTCGTCGAGCACTAAGGCGCTGGGAGTGTCGTCTTGGAACAACTTGCGATAGGCGGCGCGCAACTGGCGGATGGTCTCGTTGGCCGTTTCTTGGCGTTTGAGACCGACCACATTGATGCCGCGCACTCGCGCCGGACTGCCTTCCAAAGTCATGAACGGCGGCACGTCTTTGACCACACGGCTCATGCCACCGACCATCGCCAATTTGCCAATAGTGACGAAGTGATTGACCGCAGCCCCACCTGAGATGATGGCATTGCTTTCAATCCGCACGTGGCCAGCGAGCAGCACGTTGTTGCCTATGATGACCTGATCTTCGATCACGCAATCATGGGCGACGTGGGCACATGCCATGATTAAATTCTTATCACCAAGGCTGGTCACCCATGAACCGGCTGCGGTGCCGATGTTAATGGTGACGAATTCACGGACCACGTTGTCGTCGCCGATGACCAAAGCCGACTCTTCGCCGGTGTACTTAAGGTCCTGCGGCATGCCGCCGATCGCACACTGGCCAACAAAGTGATTGCGTTCCCCAATGGTGGTGTGCCCTTGCACAGTAACGTGCGGCCCCAAAATGGTGCCCGCGCCAATCTTCGCCCGGCTGCCGACGTAACAGAATGGCCCGACCACAACACTGGAATCCAGTTCAGCGCCGGGAGCAACAAAAGCAGTGGGATGAACGGAACTCATGCGGGTTCAATCACGGCGAAGGAGAGCATCGCTTCGGACACGACGCGACGACCGACCTTGGCGTGGGCTTTGATTTGGGCGCGATTTTTGTTGAGGCGGAGCACGTCGACTTCCAGTCGCAACTGGTCGCCGGGAATCACCGAACCGCGGAAACGCACTTTGTCGATCGATGCGAGCACACCAAGCATGCCAGTCATTTCCAATTTGCGCTGGAGCAGAAATCCAGCCAGCTGGGCCAGCGCTTCGAGTTGCAACACCCCAGGCATAATCGGCTGCCCAGGGAAGTGGCCTTGGAAAAATGGCTCGTTGATGCTGACGTTCTTGACCCCCACCGCGCGGCGGAAGCCTTCGACCTCGATGATGCGGTCGACTAGCAACAGTGGATAGCGGTGCGGCAGACGGCGCAAGACGTGCTGAATGTCGTACTGAATGCCGTAATCTTCGCCACGTACTTCGTGCTGATCCAACTCGCCGCGCAGATGCTTGGCCAAAACCTGATTGAGGTTGTGACCGCTTTGATTGCAGATGACGTCAGCGTTGAGGTCGGCTCCAACTAGGGCTAGGTCGCCGATGGCATCGGCAATCTTGTGCCGGGTTGGCTCGCAAGGGACGCGAAACTCGGGCGTGTTTTCGCCGCCAAGCACCAGTGTGTTTTCAGCATTGGCTCCTTTGCCAAGGCCAGCCTCAAGCAACTTGTCGATTTCTTCCGCGCGAACGAAAGTACGAGCTGGCGCAATCTCATCCATGTAATCGTCCGCCGCCAGGTCAAAAACTACCGGCGAATCGTCGATGCCTTCCGGGTACTGCGGGAAGTAGCGCAGCTTCAAGCCTTCGCCAGTGGGCGGCAGCAGAATCAACTCGGCGCCGCTGTCGTCGCGAAAGACTTGAGGCCCTTCCACCTTGTAAGCCTTGCGCTCTTCTTTTTGATCGACGATGACTGCTTCCTTGAGCTTCTCGCAATAAAGCAGCGGCGAGCCATCCATGCCCGGCATTTCGTCGCCGGAAACTTGCACCCGTAAGTTATCCACCCCCATGCCGGAGCAAGCCGAAAGTAGGTGCTCAACCATGCCGATGATTTGGTTCCCAGCGCGCAGCACGGTGCGGCGCATCGAAACGGTCAAGTTGCCCGCAAGAGCAGGAATGTCAGCCGGATCATCGAGGTCGGTGCGATTGAAAATCACACCCGTCCCCGGTGGTGCAGGCTCCAGCCTCACCTTGATCTGCTCACCAGAGTGAAGGGCGACGCCTTCGAACTCGATGCTCTTTTTTATGCTTCGTTGCTTCCGTGCCATGGTCAGGCGAATCGCCTTTACTGGTTCAGGATAACAATCAACTCATCGGTCACATCACGATCAGGGTGAATCCAGAAAGTGTTGCGCTGCTGAATCAGGTCCATGCTCTGCTTGGGATCTTCCACCCAAGGGATCTTGGCGAGCTCGATCGGCGAAACCTGGATGGCCTCGTAACCCTTTTGTGCACCAAGGGTGTCGACCGCCTCGTGAATGCGCTTCGAGGCAAGATAGAGCATTTCGTCGTTGATGTTGTTGCGCGCTTGCTGCAACAAATTCATTTCGCCATTGAGCGTTTCCTCGCGGATCGCCAGCGACAGTTTCAAGTTTTGGAAATCCAAAGCTTCCGGGTCCATCAGGGCCAGCTGCCCCTTCTCGGTATCCAAATCAGCTGCTGACTTTTTCAGCTGAGCGGCGCGGTCCAAGATCGGCTTGACCATCGCCTCGAAGCGGGTGGTCAGCTCAGGTGTGGCGGCCATCGCCCGGCCCAAATCGATGTAGTACGTACCGGGTACCAATTCAGCCGCATCGCGGGCGACGTAACCGGTAGCGGTGCCAATGCCGGCAGCCGCGGCCATCAGCAGGAGGAGGATGGATTTACGCATTAAAATTCACCAAAGTTGAGGTGGAAGACGCGGTCGTCGTCGTTGTTCTCGTCAGCCAACGGCCAACCGAAGTCCAACGCGATCGGGAATTGTGGCATCATCGGCAGGCGGATGCGAATGCCGAAACCGGCGGAGACGCGCATCGGCTCTAGATCGCCGAAATCGTCACCGTAAGTACCGGCATCGACAAAGAAGGCGCCGCGCACCCATTGGAACTCGGCGATTTCTTCGCGGATGCGGGCGGAGGCAATGGGGAAGCGCAGTTCCAGCGAACCGTTGAGTGCCGCCTCGCCACCAATGGAGAAACCTTGGTCGGTGCGACCAATGCCACGGTAATCAAAACCGCGCACCGTGCTGGTGCCCCCCATCCAGTAACGTTCGGAGTAGGGCACAGGTCCATCAGACCAAGCTTTGCGGGCGCGGCCTTCCAAGGCCAAAGTCCAAAACCGGCCGAGGGTATCTTCCCAAAGGCCGAAGTATTTGCCGAAGCTGAGGTCAGCCTCGAAGTAGTCCATGTCGCCACCCATGAACTCACCGTTTTGACGCAGTTCCAAACGCGTCTTCCAGCTATCGACGGGCGAGAATCGGTCTTTGATGGTGTTGTACGACGTACCGGCAATCATCGAGTGCTTCCACTCTTCGTAACCCGAATCCAGGCCGATGCCCGGAGTCACGTTGGTGCCGATATCGGACACACCGATCTTCTCCCAGCGTGGTCCAGCAAACAGCGAGAAGTAACGACCAAAGCGACGCGACAAAGTGAAACCAGCACCGGTGCGTTGCTCTTGGTGTGTGCGCAAGTAGCGGTAGGTTTTGTAAATGTCGGTGCGGAAACCGAGACGACTGACGTGCTCGTCCAACAGATCCGGCTCGTAAAAGCTCAGCTTGTAGGTACTGAACTCTGAGCCTGGTGCCAGGAACAATTGCAAAGTTTGGCCGCCGCCCGTGAAGGCCTCGCCATCGAGGATTTCAGAGAAGGCACTGCCTAACGAAGAGGGCGTGTCGGTGATGTCGAAGTTTGCTTTCTGCAAGTTGACCGACAAAAACGGACCGTTGTTTGAGCTGATTCCGCCACCGAACAGCATGTTGCCAGTGCCCGCACCTTCGCGCACGTCGAAGCGGAGGTCAACCAAATCAGGGTCAGGCGTTGGCAGGAAACGGTAATCGACGTATGGCTGACCAGAAACGGGGTCAAGGTAATAACCGCTACCGAGCAAACGACGGTGGGCAACTGCGGCCAAACTGGAGTCGGCCAAATCGCCGGGCTCCGATTCGATTTCGCGACGAATCACCCGATCTTGGGTGTACTCATTGCCGTAAATCAAGACATCGCGAATGTGCTTGGGCTGGCCTTCGTGAATCCGGAAAACGATGTCGAACTTGTTGCCTTCAGCCAGCAAGCGCTCGGTGCGGATGCTGAAAAAGGTGCCGTCGGAGGCGGTTGCGCCTTGCGACGCAGCCGTGTGCCCCTTGCCGCCGTAGTAGCGACGGATGGCCGCGGAATCGCGGTCGATGCGCACCGATTCCAGCGGCATTCCACTTTCGGTTTGCAGCAGTTCGAGCAGCTCATTGCGGTCGTACACCAAGCTGGAGTCACCCTCCATTGGCTGGATATCGACCGAGTTGATGGTGAACAGCGGCCCCTCATCAACCTCGTAGGTCAGGCGAACGCGGCTGTTGTCGTTATAAAACTCACGCTCCTTCACCCAGACCTTCGCTTCCAAATAACCGTACTCGTGGTACAGCCGCTCCAGTGCGACGACGTCATTGCGCGCCGTGCTTTCAGCAATGTAAGCCGAGCCTGGGAAGATGAACCAGCCAGTGCCGCTATCGACCGTGCCCTCTAAGTCTGTGCCAACAAACTTGTCCGCCTCAATCGCCTCGTTGCCGACAAAAACCAAATCGCCGACGCGCACCTTGTTGCCTTGCTCGATATGAAAGATGACTTCATCCTTCTCAGCAATGACCTCTGGCGTGACTTCTACAAAGTGATAGCCCTTGCCTTGGAAGGCACGAACAATGTCACTTTGGATCCGCGGCAAAGCCGAGGTGTCGATGGATTGCGCGCCCGTCAGCCCAGTTGCGAGCAGAAGTTCATCGCGAGACTGCACACTCTCCTCGTGACCGAGGAATAGCACCCGACAAAAAACCTCCATCAACACGCAAGAAATGATCAACTTGACGCGAGTACCTTCTTCATCGAGCATTTGCACGTCGAGTGCTTCCAAACGCACCCGCATGCGGCTCCACAAGAATTGCACATCGCGCAGCCAGTTCTCTTGGCTGTAGGGTTGGCCTACCCGCAGCGAAAGAGCACCAAGAATTTGTGCCTCGCGGTCCCCTGCGCCGACTAATTCGATCTCGGCGATGA
>CAZMDZ010000056.1:0-14561 GCA_964565175.1 uncultured Planctomycetales bacterium | reverse complement strand
CATGTTCATGGTCCAGCGGCTCAAGGCCGCATATGACATCTGCTGCGGCTCAGATGCGCTGACTCAGGAACACCGCGACCAAATCCACTTCTATCAAGCGATCCGCTCCATCATTTTTAAGCTGACCAAAGGCAACGCGCCTGACTCCGCGCAGATGAACGCCAGGGTGCAGGAAATGATCAAAGAAGCCCTGCAAGCGGACGGAGTAGAAGAGATCTTCAAAATGGGTGAGGACCAAGCGGGTGCCGTCGACATCTTCGACGAGGACTACCTGGCTAAGATCGAAAAAATCAAATTGCCCAACACCAAGATCAAGTTGCTCCAGCAACTACTCGCCAAAGCAATTGAAGACTTCAAGAAAATCAACAAAGTCAAAGGCATCGACTTCTCCAAGAGGTTCAAGGCCCTAGTTGACAACTACAACGAACGCAACGAAGCCGACGTGCTAGTCAGCAACGTACTCGAAGATTTCTCGGAAAGCCTTGTGGGCATGATCCACGACTTGCACAGCGAAATAGGATCAAGTGCGGAACTCGGAATTGACATTGAAGAGAAAGCCTTCTACGACATCCTGAAAGGCCTGGCGATCAAATATGACTTCACCTACCCAGAAGACAAGCTGATCACTCTTTCCAAAGCCGTAAAGCTAGTGGTAGACGACAAAATCCGTTACACCGACTGGAGCCAACGCGAGGACATCAAAGCCGAACTCAAAGTCGGCCTGATCCTAGTCCTTGCCGAACACGGCTACCCGCCAGTAGACCGCGACGAGGTCTACAAAGAGATCTTTGATCAAGCGGAAAATTTCAAGAAGTACCAAGGAAGTGGATAACAGGTAGTGAATCGATCTGAAGCCGGGGGGGTATTCAGTGTCTCCCTAAAATGCGGTGGAGATTGGCTTCATTAATCGACCCACTTCTTAGTGCTGAAGTTTCGATGCAATTAATGGGAAAACGGCGGATGGATCACGTGGATCCATCCGCCGTTAAAGATTGGCGAAACGATTAACCGTTGACCATCGTCACCTTCGCCAACTCTTCCGCCAGTGCCGGAAGGATCTCGTTGACGTCGCCAACGATGCCGTAGGAGGCATGCTGGAAGATCGGTGCGTCGGCGTCTTTGTTGATAGCAACAATCACCTTCGACGAGTTCATGCCGGCCAAGTGCTGGATGGCGCCGGAAATGCCAGCGGCAATGTACAGCTCGGGCGAAACCACTTTGCCGGTTTGACCAACTTGCTCGCTGTGCGGACGCCAGCCGTTATCAACGACGGCACGGGAAGCGCCAAGTGCAGCACCCGGAAGGGCGTCGGCGACGGCTTCGATCATGGACCAGTTGTCTTCCGAACCCATGCCGCGACCGCCTGCAACTACGCGCGAGGCTTCGGCGACATCGGGACGTCCACCGGTCTTGGAAGAGATGCCAGTGACGGCGCCTTTACCAGCAACAGCAGCGACGGTGCCCATTTCAGCAGCACCATCGCGACCGGCTAGCGGGAAGTGGTTGCCGCGAATCGAAGCAACCGCAACCGAACCGTTGATCTTGACCTTGGTGATTGCTTTGCCGGCGTAAACCGGACGGGTGAAGATAAATCCACCATCGGCGAATTCCATGCCGGTGCAGTCCGCTGCAAAGCCAGTCTCCAAACCAGCAGCAACTCGTGCCAGCATGTCGCGGCCGCGCACGGTGGCAGCCATCAGCACCAAACCAGCGCCGCAATCCTTAGCGGCAGCAACCGCGGTAGCAGCAGCACCATCCGGCGAGTGAGCGCCAGCATCGGCAACCAGCACCTTGTCGGCACCAGCTGCGCCCAATGCGGCTGCATCTAACTCAGCGGTCTCAGTAGCAACAGCGACCACAGAGCCGCCACCACTTGCGTCGGCAGCCATGCGGCCAGCACCAACAGCTTCCAGCGAAGCAGCGCGCAGGGCGCCGTCGCGGGTTTCCAGAACTACAAGTACGTCAGTCATGATTGGCGAGGGGCTAGAGGACTTTGGCTTCGTCGCGCAAGGCAGCGACCAGTTCAGGAACAGCAGCGGCACCTTCGCCGACAATGCGACCGGCCGGACGTTCCGGCGGCATGCTCATTTCAACCACCTCAACGGCAGCGCCATCCAGCGCTACATCGACGGTGTTCAGCGGCTTGCGCTTGGCGGCCATAATGCCTTTCAAGCTTGCAATGCGCGGTTCGTTCAAACCCTTCATGCATGTGACGGCGCACGGCAGCGGAGCTTCGACAGTCTCGCGACCACCCTCAACCTCACGCTCGCACACGACCTTGTCGCCTTGCAATTCAAAAGTAATTGCTTCGGTGATGCATGGAATGCCAAGCATCGTCGCCACAGCCGGACCGACGCCATGCTGGTCGCGGTCTACAGCCTGCTTACCGAAGAACACCAAGTCGTAACCACCGTCACGCAGCGCGTCGGCCAGGACCTTGGCGGTGGTGGCGCCATCGGCGTGCGGCGCGTCGTCGTTTTGCAACAACGTGACGTCGTCGGCGCCTTTTGCTAGCACCGTGCGCAGTTCCTTCTGCGAATCACTGGTGCCAAAGCAGAAAGCGGATACGGTGCCTTCGCCGGCTTCTTTGACTTGAAGGGCTTGCTCGACGGCAAGCTCATCGTAGGGATTGAGGACAAATTCGACGCCAGAGGGGTCGATCCGATTGTTGTCGCCGACAGCAACCCGAGTGGTCGTGGCGGGGACGCGTTTTACACAAACACTGATCTTCACAGCAGTCTCCTTGCTGGGGAATGACCGCTTATTGTAGGGCCGCCCTGCGAGTTGGCCGTGGACGAAATGGCTTGATTTACGCCCTTCTAGGAAGGCGAAGATCCGTCTGCCAAAGTGAATCTCTGCCCCAGGTAAACCTTGCGCACAGTTTCGTTTGCGGCCAACTCTTCGGCGCGCCCTTCGGCCAGGATTTTGCCCTCGGCCAGGATGTAAGTGCGGTCCGTGATATAGAGCGTCTCGCGCACGTTGTGGTCGGTCAGCAGAATCGCAATTCCACGCTGCTGCAGCTGCTGCAGAATGCCCTGGATCTCCTCCACGGCGACCGGGTCCACCCCGGAAAACGGCTCGTCGAGCAAGATCAGCTTCGGTTCGGTGGCCAGCGCGCGGGCAATCTCCAGCCGCCGACGTTCGCCGCCGGAGAGCACCTCGCCACGGCTCTTGCGCAGGTGGGAGAGGCTGAATTCCTCGAGCAGTTCATCCGCCCGTTGCCGCTGCTCAGCCTTCGGCTTTTTGGTGATCTCGAGCACCGCCAGCAAGTTGTCTTCGACCGACAACTTGCGAAATACCGACGGCTCCTGAGCCAAATAACCCAGCCCAAGGTGGGCACGGCGGTAAATCGGCAGGGTGGTGGCGTCGCGCTTTTGGATGAAGATCTGGCCGGAGTCCGGCTTGACCATGCCCATGCACATGCGGAAGGTCGTCGTTTTGCCAGCGCCGTTCGGCCCCAACAAGCCGACGATTTCGCCCGGTTCGACGTGCAAGCTGACCTGGTCGACAACCTTGCGACCTTTGTACGACTTGCAGAGCTTTTCGGTGCGGAGCAGCATGGATTAGTGCACCCAACCAATGCGCCAAACCGGTGCAAACGGCGGGATCGGCAGGAAAACGGCCAGCGCTTTGCCTTGGATGTACCTACGCGGCACAAAATGCGCCGCCATCTCTTCAGCGGAACCATTAGCGTTGGCGCGCAGCAATTCTTGGCGTGGAATCTGGTGCAGATCGCCCCATTCATCACGGAAGGTGGTGACGCTGCGATCCATGTTCTGGCGCGGGTTGTTGTAGAGCGGATCGTGACCGTTCGGCAGGTTGTCCCCGCGCAGCAGCGAATGCCCGTTCCACGGTGGATCGAAGCGGTAAGTGCGGGCCGTCCAGTCGCGCGAATCCAGCGAGTTCTGGGTGTTATCGCCCATCATGAAGTAGTGATCTTCAGGGATCTCATACAAGCCGACGGTGCCGCTAATCGACGGCAAGTAATGGATGTCGCGCGAGATTTTGACCGGCCCCAGCGTCCATGCGCCTTCACTGCGCACCACCAAACCATTACGGCCAGCGGGGCGGGACTCCATTTCTAAATCGTCCGCCCATTCTTCATCCCCTAAACGCAAGCGATAGTGGTGATCCCAAAATGCAAAATCCAGCGCAAACGGCTTGTCGGCCGTCGGTGTGAAGTCAATGCTGCGGGTGGCGCCATCGGGCAATTCCAACTCGCCGCCACCGGTCGGGTTGAGCGTCAACTTGATCGGGTAGGGGCCAAACTCACCCTCAACGACCAACGGCCCATTGCCACCCTCCAGGGTGACGTCCATCTCGAAGCGCAAATCCGTCACCGCTTGATTGGAGCCCATGCCAGACTGCGCGATCGGAATTTGGGTGATGATGTTTTCGTGGTAACCGTGGCGGTACTCGTTCGTCACCCCGCGCGTCGCCGACGGGTACGAAATCACGCTGCCCGCTTTCATTTTCGCATCGCCATTTTCACCTGGCTCAGGCACGCCAATCAGCTTCCAATTCACCCACTGAAAACCGCTCAGTCCAGGGGCCGGGTAAACCTGTTTCCAAATCGAATCTTGCACTGAATCTGGCTTGCGTTGAATCACAAACGCATCCGAGGTGCCGCCTTTGCGCGCCCAAATGTCGCCATTCTGCACCCAAAGGTCTTCGCCCGGTAAACCCAACAACCGTTTGACGTAATTATTGGTCGCCGCCAGCGGATAACGGAAGACGATGACCTCCCAGCGCGCCGGCTCGCGAATCATGTAGCAGATCTTGTCGACCAGCACGCGGTCGTGCACGCCGCCCACCGGCTTGCCGCCTTCGATCAAATCGGTGCCCATCAGCGTCGGCTGCATCGAGCCGGTTGGAATTTGATAGGCCTCGAGGGCGAAGACTTTGAGCCCCAGCGACATCGCGATCGCAAAGACGATCACTTCAATGTTGTCGCGGAAGGGGTGGGTGGATTTCTCCTTTTTGGCCTTCTTGCCTTTGGCTGCTTGAGCTGGCTTGGAGTCAGCGGACATGCTGCAAATGTTAGCAGCCCCGTCCAAGCCGGGGAATGCACCAATCCGACGGGTACAGGCAGCGCCAGCCAGGCCTATTCGTCGGTCGAAAGCACCGCCAAGAACGCCTTCTGCGGCACTTCCACGTTACCAATCGACTTCATCCGCTTCTTACCCTCTTTCTGCTTCTCGAGCAGCTTGCGCTTACGGGTGATGTCACCGCCGTAACACTTCGCGGTCACGTTCTTCGACAGCGCACGAATATTCTCCCGCGCCATAATCTTGCCGCCGACGGCCGCCTGCAGCGGAATTTGGAATTGGTGACGCGGGATCTCTTTGCGCAGCTTCTGCAACACCGCGCGACCACGGCGTTGAGCCGAATCGGCGTGGCAAATCAGCGACAGCGCATCCGCTTCACTGGCATTGACCAGAATGCGCAGCTTGACCAAGTTGGCCGCCTCGAAACGCGGCTCCTCGAAGTTCATCGTGCCGTAACCCTTGGTGCCGGACTTGAGCTTGTCGTAGAAGTCGTAAATGATTTCCGACAGCGGCATGTCCCAGGTCAGCATCACCCGCGATGCCGACAGGTGCTCTTGGCGCAGGAAGGTGCCGCGGCGCTCGGTGCACAGCTTCATCATCGGGCCGATGGATTCGGTCGGCACCAGGATGTGCACGGTGACCATCGGTTCGCGAATTTCGGTCCAATGAACTGGATCCGGTAGATCGCCGGGCGAGTGGATGACTTTGGTTTCGTCGTCGTTCATCTGCACTTCATACGGCACCGTCGGCGCGGTTTGCACGATGTCGATGCCGCTTTCGCGCTCCAGTCGTTCTTGCACGATTTCCATGTGCAGCAAGCCAAGGAATCCACAGCGGAAACCAAAGCCAAGCGCGTCACTGGATTCGGGATCAAAGATGATCGACGAATCATTCAGCTTCAGCGCCTTCAACGCCGAACGCAGGTTTTCAAAATCGCCGCTGCTAACCGGGTAAATCCCGCACCAAACCATCGGGTCCGGCTCGCGGTAACCCTCAAGCTGCGCCGCGCGCTCGCCCTTCATGATCGTTACCGTGTCACCGACACGCACGTCTTCCAGGCGCTTAATGTTCGAGATCATATAACCGACCTCGCCAACGCCAAGATGCTTGTGGGGGACCGGCTTCGGCATGAACTTGCCAATCTCAACCGCTTCGTAATCGGCGTCGGCGCCGATCATGTGGATCCAATCGCCCTTGTTCAAAGTGCCGTCGACCATGCGCAAGTAAACGACAATGCCGCGGTACTCGTCGTACTTGGCGTCAAAGATGAGGGCTCGTAACGGCGCGTCTTTTTCGCCTTTGGGCGGCTCGATGTCCTCGACAATAGCTTCCAGAACCGAATCCAAACCCATGCCGGTTTTGGCTGAACACGCCAGCGCCGAATCGCGGACGAGCAGCAGCGTGTTTTCCAGTTCGTCTTTGATTTCCTCGGGCCGCGCGTGCGGCAAATCCATTTTGTTGAATACCGGGATCACCGACATTTCCTGATCCATCGCCAACATCGCGTTGGCCACAGTCTGCGCTTGAATGCCTTGCGCCGCATCAATCAACAACAGCGCGCCTTCACAAGCTTGCAGCGACTTCTCCACCTCGTAGGCAAAGTCGACGTGCCCCGGCGTGTCGATCAAATTCAGCAAGTATTCTTCGCCTTTGATCTCGTGGGTCAGCGAAACCGCCGCCGCTTTAATCGTGATCCCGCGTTCGCGCTCGAGGTCCATCGAGTCGAGCATTTGCTCCTGCTTTTTGCGCATATCGACCGCACCCGTAATCTCGAGAAAGCGGTCCGCCAGCGTCGATTTGCCGTGGTCGATGTGCGCAATAATCGAGAAGTTTCGAATGCGCTCTGGAGGAAAGTTTTTGCTCATCGGTGACTGGGCGGCGTTTGCAGCAGAGATTTTAATGCCTGACGCAGCTTGCCGACGGCGATTCCGCGGTGGCTTACTTGCGATTTCTGCTCCAGGCTCAATTCGGCGAAGGCGACGCCGCTCGGTTCGTGGAAAAACAGTGGGTCGTAGCCAAATCCGGCTTCCCCCTGCGGCTTGCGCAAAATCCGACCACGGACTTCGCCTTCGACTTCGATCATCACTTGGCCTGCATGGGCGACGGCAATCACGCAATGAAAAGCACCGCCGCGCTCGGCCTCAGCAACCTCATGCAAACGCTGCAGCAGCAACACGTTGTTGTCGCCGTCGACGCCATCGAATTGCGGCAGCACACGGTCTGCATCCTCGGCGGTGAAACCGTCGCTGTACATTTCGGCGAAGCGCGCCGAATGCACGCCGGGTAGACCGCCGAGGTGATCGACCGACAAGCCAGAGTCGTCGGCCAGCGCCCAGACGTCGTCACCGAGGTGTTCGGCGGCGAATTCAGCAAATTGCAAAGCCTTCTTGCGCGCGTTGGCAGAAAAGGTGTCGCCATCCTCGAGGACATCCGGCAACGGCGCGTTGACGTCGACCGGCGCCAAAATTTCCACCGGCAAATCGGCGCAAAGCGTGCGCAGTTCGTGCAGCTTTTTGGCGTTTCCGGAGGCGACGAGGATGCGTTGCATGGTTTGCAGTGGGGCGGTGGGATGCGTTTAGCAGTGCGGGCAGGCGGCGGGCGGGCGGCTCCGATTAAGCGGTGGCTTCTTCGGCAACCGATTGCTTTTGCAGCTCGGTCAATTCAACCGCACCCTTTAAACCAAGATCCAGCATCTTGTTCATCGACTCGCGCTCAAAAGGATCGCCTTCGGCGGTGCCTTGCACTTCAATGATCTTGCCGCCAGCCGTCGCCACGATGTTCATGTCCACATCGGCTTCAAAATCTTCGCGGTAATTCAAATCCAACACCTCAATCCCACGCACCACACCGACGGAAACCGCCGCTGCCCAATCGCGGATTGGCCAATGAAGCAATTTCTCCTTCTTGGCTAACACCTGCACCGCATCATGAAGGGCAATCATCGCCCCGGTGATCGAGGCGCAACGGGTGCCGCCATCGGCCTGCAGCACATCGCAATCGATGGCTAGGGTGTGATCCGGGAAGGCCCGCAGATCCACTACCGCGCGAAGCGCCCGACCGATCAAACGTTGGATCTCAACGCTGCGGCCATCGCGCTTGGTGGTTTCGCGGCGCTTGCGGCCTTGAACCGAACCCGGCAACATCGCGTACTCGGCGGTCAGCCAGCCTTCGCCGCTGCCGCGCTTCCACGAAGGCACACCCTGGGTCACCGAAACGGTGCACAGCACGCGGGTTTGGCCAACTTCCACCAGCACCGCGCCTTCCGCCGAATCGATGAAATTGCGGGTGATGCGGGTGGGGCGGAGTTCGTCGTCTTTACGTCCGTCGTAGCGGGTCATGATTCCTTGCTTGGCAGAGCCTCCAGCGACGGAATCCAGCCTAGTGGGTGGGTGAGGAAATCGCCCTTTTGCCCCCAGGTCAGGCCGCGCTGAACCGAGAATTCTACCAAAGGACCGCGATGCCCGGTGGCAGGATCTAAGACTCCGTGCGGTGCCCACCTTCGCAGGTATTTCAGGAAGTCACGTTCCAGTTGCTGGTGCCCATTGCGACGCGTCCAAATCAGCCGTTTTTCCAGCGCCCACAGCCAGGCGGCGACGAAGTCGGTGCGGTCCGCCATTAAAGTGGTCGCTGGCTGCTCTGGGGGGGGTGGTTTGCGAACGGTTGCGGCATTGACCGCGGTGGTGGGATAGGGAGCGATATCGTCCGGCGGCGCTTCCAACAGGTTGACCCCCAGTCCAAGCAACGCAAAGTCTTGGCCCAAGCGTTCACTCACTTCGGCCAAAACTCCGCCAATCTTGGCCCCGCCTAGCAGGATGTCATTCGGCCACTTCAAAGCCAGCTTGCTCGGCTCGGGCAAAAGCGGGTTCAGGGCGTCGGCGGCGGCACAGGCAGCGTGCAGACCGACCGTTTCAGGCGGTTGCGGTGGCCGCGGCAGCAACAGGCTCACCGCCACATTGCGGCTGCGCGGCCCAGACCACCAATCTGGCCGCCGACGCCCTTTGCCCTGCCGTTGTTCCTCGGTCAGCACCAACAAACTGTGCGGCAACTTGCCGTCGCGTTGGCAGCGGCGCTCGACCCCCTGTTTGAGCGCCAAATGGGTGCTGGCGCAGTGATCGAGCAGAAACACTTCCCGCGCCAATTCCCGCCGCGCGGGTAGGCGGCGTTGCAAATCCGGCAGCCGGTAGGCGCAGTTAGATTTCGAAGTTATCTGCCGACCCCTTCAATCGTTCGCGCAGGCGGCGAATGACGTTGCCGTGAATCTGGCAGACGCGCGATTCGGTCAGCGCCATGCGTTCGCCAATTTCGCGCAGGTTTAAGCCATCGATGTAATACATATACAAGATGGATTTCTCCTTTTCGCTCAACGACCGTGTGATCACCGACATCAAGTCGCGGCGATTGACCAAGTCGAAGGGGTTGGATTCCCCTGATTCGCTGAGCGTATCAATGCTCGCCCGCCGTTCCGACGAATCGGGTCGCCGGTCACTGAGATTCAGCATCGAGCGCGCACGCGCTTTATTCAACGCGGTGACGTCGAGCTCGAGGTGGTCAGCCAGTTCTTTGTCGGTGGGCTCGCGACCTTCTTCCGACATGAACTGCTGGCGGACTTTTTCCGCTTTGTTGGCGCGGGTCCGGGCCAGCCGAGGCACCCAATCTTGGCTGCGCAGCGCGTCCAGAATCGAACCGCGAATGCGTGTGCTGCAGTACGTCTTGAACTTGATGCCGCGCTCGGGATCGAATTTTTCGATCGCGTCCATCAAGCCGAAATTGCCTTCTTGGGCCAAATCGTCGACGTCTACCGACTTCGGCAGCGAGGCTCCCATGCGCTCAGCCGTGAACCGAACCAACGCCTGATAGCGTCGAATCAGCTCCTTTTTGAGCTCGTGACAACCGGTTTCTTTGAACTCTTTCCAGAGTTCTTCGGTGTCCTTATCGGCGGGTGGGTTGGCGTTGCCCGATTCTGGCATACCAGCATTCTAGGAAGATCGTGATCCTTCCGTCGAGGGGAAGTCGGCGCAGTTTCTTCCGCAATGGTTGGAATGCGGAAATTGTTGCCGTTCGCTAGTCGTCAAACGACAGCAAATTGTGAATTTCGAAGCCGTGCAGCTTGTCGCGCCCGCGCAAAGCCGCCAATTCAACCACAAAACAAGAGCCGACGACCTCCGCTCCAGTTTTGCGCACCAAATTCACCGCTGCGGCAGCGGTGCCACCGGTGGCCAGTAGGTCATCGACCAGCACCACGCGGTCATTCGGGCCGCAGGCGTCGGTGTGAATCTGCAACTGGTCTTCGCCGTATTCCAGCTGATAGGACTCGGAGTAGGTCTGCCACGGCAGCTTGCCCGGCTTGCGTACCGGAATGAAACCACCGCCCAATCGCTCACTCATGCCACCGGCGAAAATGAAGCCGCGCGATTCGATCGCGGCAAAGTGAGTGGGGTTGAGGTGGCGAACTTTTTCCGCCATCTCGTCCATGGCGGCACTGAAAAGACCGACGTCATTCAGCAGTGGCGTGATGTCCTTGAACAGAATTCCGGGTTTGGGGAAGTCTGGGACGTTGCGGATGGCGGAGAGGTAATCAGGCATCGAGCTACATTTCTTCCGGAGTGGGCACACCTAGCATATGCAGGCCAGAGGCCAGGGTATTGCGCAGACATTCAATCGCCGCCAAACGCGCATTTTCCAAGGCTTTGTCGTCGCCTCCAAGGACGCGCTTTTCGCGGTAAAACGAATTGCCAGCCGCGGCGATCTTGAGCAGCGCTTGGGCGAGCAGCATCGGCTCGCGTTTGTCGGCGGCTTCTTGTACCGCGGCAGGGAAGCGACCAATTTGCACCCATAAATCGCGACCATCGGCGAGCAGAGCTGGGTCGACGTCGGCGATGGTTGCCTGGGTGGCGAACTCTTGCTCGGAATCCGGGGACGCGCTGGTGGGAACACTGCCGTCCGGGTTGCGCCGGCCAGCTTTACGCAGAATCGAGCAGCAGCGGGCGAGCGTGAATTGCAAGTAGGGGCCGGAGTCGCCTTCGAATGACAGCACCTCCTTCCAATTGAAGACCACGTCTTTTTGGCGCTGGTGCTTGAGGTCATGGAACAAAACCGCACCAATGCCGACCTGCTCCGCCACAAGATCCTTGTCGACGTGCTCCGGGTTCTTTTCCTCCACAATTTCGCGCGCCAGTTCGACCGCTCGATCCAAGACATCTTGCAAGCTGAGCACGCGGCCTTCGCGGGTCGACAGCTTGCCCTCGGTGAAGCGCACCAAGCCAAACGGAATGTGCTCGATGCGATCCCACCAATCGGTTCCACAGCGCTTCAGCACCGCTTTGAACTGCTTGAAGTGCAGCGACTGCTCGGCGCCAACCACGTACAAGCAGCGGTCGAATTGGAATTCATCCCAACGTGATTTGGCGGCTGCCAAGTCGCGGGTGGCGTACAACGTGGTACCGCGCGAAGTTTTGACCAAGCACGGAGTCTTGATGTCTTCACTTTCCAAATCAACGATGACGGCACCGTCGTTGAGTTCGAGTACGCCCGCGTCCTCTAGCCACTGAACCAGGTCTTCGAGTTTGTCTTCGTACCACGATTCGCCGCGGACTAAGTCAAAGCGTGCATCCAAGCGGTCGAAGATGGTTTGGAATTCGCGCAGCGATAACTCGGTGAAGCGCTTCCAATCGCGACGCGCGTCGTTTTCGTCGCCAGATTCCAATGACAAAAATTCTGCCTTGGCGCTAGCGTCGAGCGAGGGGTCCTCTTTTTCTTCGGCGTGGTAACGCACGTACAACTCAAGCAGGTGCGCGATCGGCTCCTGATCAAGTTTTTGCTCCGACCCCCAACGGCGGAAGGCGGCCAGCAACTTGCCGAACTGCGACCCCCAATCTCCTAAGTGATTGATGCGCACCACGTCATGGCCGAGGTGTTCAAACATGCGCGCCAATGCAGCGCCTATCACGGTGGTGCGCAGGTGGCCGATGTGCATCGGCTTGGCGATGTTCGGCGACGAGTATTCGACCAGCGTGCGTTCGTTGCTTTGACCGCGACCAAAATCCTCGCGCCCGGCATCGGCGACCACTTGGGCGGCGAGGGCGGTGTCGTCGATGCGGAAATTCAAAAACGGACCGATGTTGCTGGCACTGACGTCGGCGATGTTGAGTTCGCCGGCCAGCCGTCCAGCCAGTTCGGCCGGGTTGGCCTTGGCGGCTTTGGCGAAGCGAAAACAGGGCAGCGCGAATTCGCCATGTTCTTCATTGCGCGGCCGCTCCAGCTGCACTTGGTCAACAGGAAGTTGCAGCGCCGCGGCGACGGCGTCGGTAATGCGGCTGGCAAACGGAGCCAGGCCGTGTTCGGCGTTTTGCGACATGTTTAGGGGTCGGTGAATCCGGTTTGTCGCACAGGTTAACAGCGCCTCAATTCTCAGCCGTTGCTCGGCTCAGCGGCGATCCCATCTCCGAAGACGCAGCCCTTCCCGAGTATCGGCTCATTGCGCTAAGGCGCGGGACTGCCGAGCATCGGCGCGATCAACTCGGCGACCGGCCGTGCAATGACCTGACTGATTTGGGCGGCCTGCTCATTGGCAAGGGAGGCGTGGCGGCGCAGCCAATCCGAGTCGCCGTAGCGCCGAGCCAGGTCGGCGTGGCGCTCATGAAGGGTCACGATTTCCACCCCGGCCACGCTGGAATCGGCGACCGAAACGATGCTGTCTTCGAGCAACCAATCCGGAGGTTCCAGGCAGGCCAAAACCTCATCCAAAAAGTCCGACGGAATCCGGCTTTGCCGCAATTCCTTCTCGCTGCGCCCTTTCAACCAATGTTGAATGCAGCCGCGCCCGGTCGCCGCGTGACCCAAATCGCGCAGCAGTACATAACCCTGCCAGCCGTGCAGATAGCTGTGCTCCACACTGCGGCCGATGTCATGCACCAAAGCCATCGCCTCGACGTCCTCCGGCTTCATTTCATGCCCGGCATCGGCAACCGCATCCGCCAGCCTGCGGGCGACGCGCGCGACTTGTTGGCAATGGGTCGGCCACGTCTCGCCATCGGGCGAGTGGCTTTGCAGCAATTCAAGGGCGGCTGCAGGGCTGAGGATGGCAGTGGGCAAGGAGGGTTGCTGGTGGAGTGGCGTAGGGCGGTGGCGTGGGACGGTGAGGCGGGGACTGTCGTGGCGGCGGCGCCGACCTAGGCGGGATTGGTTTGCAAGCAAGCGGCGGCGCGATGAAGAGTGCGGCGGAGAGCGTCGTGTTCCACCAGGGCCAAGGCATCCTTGAGGGGCAACCAGCGGGCGTCGGCGTGCTCGGCGGAAGTTTGTAGGGATTGCGGGTCGACGGGGACGGCAGCGAGGAAGTTGACCACCCGTTTCCATAGCCCGGGTTTGGGCTGGTAGATCGAGGTGTCGCCGAAATCGGTGCGAAGATCGGCTTCGGCGAGCACGTATCCGGTTTCTTCGGTCGTTTCGCGCAATGCCCCCGCGAGCAAATTTTCGTTGCCGTCGAGGTGGCCTTTGCTCAGCCCCCAAGTGCGGTGCAGCGAGTTTTGCAGCAGCAAAAACCGGGGATCCGCGGCATTTCCATGCCACAAAACCACGCCGGCGGCGAGCACGGGATCGGTAGTTGTGCCGGAAGCTGAGGTAGAGGGGGGTGCCATCTGCCCATCAGTGTAAAATCTGGCCGATGGCATCCCCAACCGCCTCGTCCAATTCCAGCGACAACGTCGTTGCCACCCACGCCGCCACCGTCGTCGCCAGCCGCCGCGTCGGCCCCGACGCCTTTGTGCTCGAGGTCGAAACCGCCGACATCCTGCCCAGTTGTGCCGCCGTCGCCCATGCAATTGCCGGCGCTGCGCCTGCTGCAACCGCCGTCGCGACCTGCAATCCCGGCTGGTTTGCGATGCTCTCACCCGCCGACGGCAGCGGCCCTGTTTTGCCGCGCCCTTTCAGCCTGTACGACGTCCTTGCGCCGAATCGGATCAGCTTTTTGATTCAAGAACTGGGTCGTGGCACCAAAGCCCTCGGCAAGTTGAACCCTGGCGCGGTGCTCGACATGACCTTTCCTTTGGGAAATGGCTTCACCCTGCCGGCCACTGATCGTCCGGTGGTGCTGCTAGCGGGCGGCGTCGGTTCGGCTCCGTTTTTGATGTACGCGCGCCAACGCTTGGCCGCTGGAGCGGGGGAGCAGACTTGGTTTTTCCTTGGCGGAAGGACCAAGGAGCGGCTTTACGATCATCAAGCCTTCCTGGAGTGTGGTGTTCCAACCTTGTTGTCCACCGACGACGGCAGTCATGGCTTCGCTGGCAACGTGATTCAAAACCTGCAAGCGCAGCGAGCGAAAGGCGTCATTCCGAATGATGCATTGTTTTGTGCCTGCGGTCCCGGCGGTTTTCTACACGGCTTCGCCGATTACGCTCGCGCCCTTGGGCTTTCGCGGTGCGAGTTCCTCGCGCTGGGGAGGCAGAACCCAACGGATGACGAGGAGGGGTTCTGTATGGCGGTACTGTCCCTCCATCTTGCGAACTTTACCAACGGAGA
>CAZMDZ010000055.1:8016-14645 GCA_964565175.1 uncultured Planctomycetales bacterium | reverse complement strand
ACCACAGTGCCGCGCGCCTGGCCAGTGATTTTGATGCCCGTGTCCAACTCCGCGTCTTCGGTGCGGATTAAAATTTCGACGTCCGCGTCGCCGCCCTTGGGGAAGGTCAAGTCTTGCCAAAGTTGCGCCAGCACCGGGATGCCGGTTACCGCACTGCGCACGGTGGAGTCAATGCGCACGCCGTTGGCATGAATGTCCAGATTCACCGCAGTGCGTTCGGGGTAAATTTCCATCACGCCCTCGCCGTCCACTTTGCCGATGCCTGCGCGGCCTTGCGTGTTGATCAACAAAAACCGATCCGACGCCACGAAGTCGCCTTTGGACGCTTGAACCGGATAGGGGAAGGACGGCTTGTCGCCTTCGTCGGTCAAGATGCCGCGGTAGCGCATGGTCATGCCGCTGGTGTCCGCGTGCACTGCCCAAGTGACTGGCTTTTGGCTCCGCCAATCCACGGCAAATGCCGCTTCAGGGCCGCCGCGGGCTTCCAAGGCTTCCAGGATGTCGGCGGTAATCGGGTGCAGCGAACGCACCCAATCAAAGCGATCTTGATCCACTAGCACTGAAGTCGTTTTGCCGCGAATACTCAACCAAGGCTCGCCGTGACGCGGCATTTGCAGTTTGCCACTGGCGTTGATTTGAAATTCTTTGTCAACGGTTCCAGCAAACTCCGCTTGGATGCCTTCGCGCAGGCCGCCATTCGCGCGCAACATCAAGTTGCCGAGGTCAATCGGCGGATCAACCGCGGTGACCGTTGCGTCTTCCAGGTTCAATTCCACTGTCGACGCCAAGTCTTGGCCGGGTTCGCTGGCGGCGGCAAACTTAAAGGAGTAATTGCCGGGCGCCACTTCCAAGCCGCGCAACATCGGGATTTCTTGGGCTTGCCAGGCGTCGCTATCTTTGCGGTTTTGACCGTGGATTTGGAAACGCCATGCGCGGAAGAAATCTTCGGCGGTGGCAATCGCGTGTACGTTGGATTGAATCGGCGACAGCATGCGGCCGTCGAGTTGAATATCACTGCGCTTCGGCGAAATCACACCCGCCAATCGCGAGACTTGCCAGCTGAGCAACTGCCCATTCAACAGCTTCCAATGCAACTTGCCGCCGGTGATTTCAAATGCCAGTTCTGGCAGCATTTCCGGATCGAGCAAATTGATTTGGCTTTGATCCTGGGCGCTTGGCTGCAGTTCGGCAAGCGCGGCGGCGTCGAAATCTAGTATTGGGTTTTTGAGATAAAGCTTGTGCGGCCGCATAAAACTCGACGCCAGCGGCAGCAGCCCAAAGTGAATTTCAGCGCTTGGCGTGGTGAGTAGTTCACGCTCATCCAAGCGCACACTCAAGTTGTGGGCGATCAAGCGGCCACGCGCCCATTCCAATTGCAGCGAGGTCGCTTTGACCGACACCGGCTTGCCCGTCAGCGTGGTGTGCTGAGGGATCAAGCTCGTCGGAACCGGCAGCGGAATCCAGCCGGAGCTGAAAATGGCTAGGCCGGTCAGCAGCAAGCGCCGCGAGACGAGCGGGAATTTCATGCAGGATCAATCAGGTGATTGGGTCGCCGACGTCGGTCCGCTGCGATTCCTGGCTAAATTTAGCCGAGGGCGGGGGCCCAGCTTGGGGCCCGTCGTGGAATACCCTACGGACCCGAGAGCCAATCGAGCAGATGATTTCGTAGGGGATCGTGCCGACGGCATCGGCAATTTCCTGTGCACCAATGGATTCCTGGCCATCGCGGCCGATAAAGGTGGCGGTATCGCCGACGGAAGCACCCGGAACATGGCCGACGTCGATGGTGCAATAGTCCATGGAAACGGCGCCAACCACCGGGCAACGGTGGCCACGCACGAGTACGGCACCGCGGCCAGAGGGACCTAAGCGATAGGGCACGCCGTCGGCGTAACCGATCGGCAAGGTGGCCAAGCGAGTGGGGCGGTGCGCCGTCCAAACACCGCCGTAGCCGACTTCGCGGCCAGCGGGGATGTCTTTGAGAAAGATGATTTGGGTGTGCAGCGACAGGACCGGCTGCAAGCTGATCTGCGAGGCTAGTGCTGGCGGCAAAATTCCGAACAGGGCGATCCCAGGACGGACGGCATCGCCAAGGGGTTGTAAACCCGAAAACAGCGCTGCGGAATTGGCGCAATGGACCGCCGGAACCGGGATGCCAAGATTGCGGATGTCTTCGGCGATTTGCAAAGCCTGTCGATGCTGCAGTTCGGTTTGCGGGTTGTTGCAGCCATCTTGGGCCGGAAAGTGGGTCATCAGGCCACGCAATTCCAGGCCAGGTTCGTTGGCGATGGCTTGCGCAACGCGCAACACTGCTTGCGGCATGACGCCCAGTCGAGTCATGCCGGTATCAACCTTGAGGTGCACCCCGAGTCGTGTTCCTTGTGCTTTGGCGAATTGACCGAATTGGCGTGCTTTGCCTTCCGAGTGCACGCCCACCTCAACCCCGTGGCGCACCAAAGCGGGCAGTTCGGCCTCGATTGCGGTGCCCAAAACCAGCAGCGGCACTTCAATCCCAGCTTCCCGTAACTCCAGCGCTTCCGAGCTATCGCCGACGCCAATCCGGTGCACGCCTTCTTCGGCGCAAACCAATGCCAGTCGTTGGGCGCCGTGGCCGTAGGCGTTGGCCTTCAGTACTGGCCAAACCTGAGCGCTACCGGCTGCCTGGCGTGCTGCAGCCAGGTTGCTGCGGAACGCGGCTAAGTCGATTTCCGCCCAGGCCCGATGGCGTCTTTGCATGGCCCAAATTTACCAACAACGATTGTGAAAACCTAACAAGCCATCACGCTTCAACCCGAGGTAAGCCGCTTGGGCGATGGCGGTCGGAAAGGAGTGAAGCAAATCCAACCGTTGCTGCAGCTCCTCCGGCGAAAAATCACCACTTTGCTTGAGTTTTTCGACTGCCGCAAAAAACTTCTTTCGACTCGGGTTGCTATGGAGCAAATTGCGCATTTGCGGAAGTTGGAAATCGCACAGTGCCCAGGCGACGTCAAATTGCTTGCTCGTTCCTTGCAGAATTGGCGGGACTTCGCCTTGGCTGTTGAGGAAGCGTGCGGCGAGCGCTTGGCGCAATTGCTTGTACTCGCGGTAATCGGCAAAACTGTCCTCGATCAGGGCATACAAGCCATCATGCATGCTGGCCTTAATCGGGCTTTTCACCTTGTGGTCGTCCAAGATCAGACGCAAAAAAGCGATAGTCTCCACATCGGAAACGCCGAATCTGAGGCCGGATGCCCAGACCTGCTCCAAAGTGAAGCCTAAATACAGACGTCCGTCGCGATCGCGGTAGCTGTGCTCGAAGTAATGCGCCACCGCTTGCATGCTGCTGTCGTTGTCCAAATAAGCCAAAACCTGTGCTTGCAGCAAATCAGCTTGCGGCCATTTCCCAGTCCACATTCCGCGTACCTGGCTTTCTGCTGGCGCCGCTTTTTTGGGCGGAATTAAGCCCTGTTCCCCGAACGACCATTGCCAGAAATTTGGGTCCAATGGCGGTGCTAATGGGTTGCTGTACTTCTTGGCAAAACTCTTCCAACGCGATTGACTCGCCTTGTACTTTCGGGTGCGTAGCTTCAAAGCAGGGGCAAATTCGTTCGCGTTGTAGTATTTGGGGGCGAATTCGGCTAATTTTTTTGCAGGTTTTTTTTGCAATTCTTGCAGCGCTTGAGCGACGCGTTCGAACAGCAAATGCGGTTGCACCAGCATGGTTTCGGTAACGGACTCAACCATCGCCGATTGTTCTTCTTTGTCGAACTGTTTGAGCCGATCAAGGACCTTGTCTAACTCTGATTTTCGACTTGGTTCTTGGTTGACGTCGTTGAGGCTAGAATGCCCCAAATCGGCTTGAAATAGCCAATTAGGTGTTGTTGTCGAATGGGTCCATAGGTCAGCTTCGGTTGCGTTTGGTGCTGTCGCGTAATGCTGGTGGCATGGCGCGGCCGCGGAGATTGCGGTGGACAGGAACAGGGTGAAAAGCATCGGGCGTGATCGACTTTGTTGCGTCGGCAAGAGTAGAAAACCGAGGCTAAGAGGTTAGCCGAATTTGCCTCAAATCCCAAAATATCGCCCGAATTTTGCATTTCCGCGTTGACGCATTGCCTGCTTGCTGTTCAAAATCGGAGCCGTACTGGAAGGGACTACCCCCTCCATCACGTTCACTCTCGTTCCCCAAACCGGCCCGCCGGTTTAAGAAAACAAAATCATCATGGCTGCACGCAAAAAAGCTACCAAGAAGAAAGCGACCCGCAAAAAGGCCGCTAAGAAAACCGCAAAGCGGGCTGCAAAGAAGCCTGTCAAGAAAACTGCTCGGAAGAAGAAGGCCACTAAGAAGGCCGTCGATCTGATCATCTCGAAGAGCCGCACCAAGGCCGCTGTCAACAGCTGCAACGTTTCCGGCGACTTCTACTCCGCTCTGGACAGCTACGTCCGTGAAGCGATCAACGCTGCTGAAGAGCGCGCCAGCGCCAACGGCCGCAAGACCCTGCGTCCGCAGGACCTGTAAGCCTCGGCTTGCATGGTGAGCTTTGGCTCGCCCATGAACCGGTATCCGTTTTCGGGTGCCGGTTTTTCTTTTTCACCGACGCCATTTTCTTTTTGTCATGGACTAGCTGCAGGTCGCAAAGCTTACTGGCTAAGCCTTCGTGCGCCGTCCATTAGGAGCGAAAGGCCGCTGCGCGCAAGTACAACGGCTCTGCAGGGGGCAGAGAGGACCATTTCTGGGCGTCGAGCTTCATTCCTGGTGGAACGGCGATGCGCAGTAGATCGACGGCCTGTGGCCGCAGCAGGGCGTTCTCTGGGCGTGCAAGTTTGCCGCTCAAGCGTTCATCGCAAATTAAGAAGCTCTTCTCGTTCGCAATGCTGTTTGGAATGGCATCCATTGCAACGACCTGGGGTTCGGTTTCAAGGGTTACAACCCCGTCTTGATGAGATCCAGAGGCGTAATAAGCCTCACCGCGATAGGCGTCTTGTAAAAGGTGTACGGGGACCTCTTCTGGTGCGCGGAGCATTGCTGCTTCAAAACTGCTGATTCCAGCGTAGGGGATGTTGAGCGCGAATCCTAAGGCGTGCGCGGCTGCACAGGCGATGCGCAGGCCGGTATACGACCCCGGTCCAATCCCGGCAATGACGCCGGTTAATGCCTGACGAGGCAGGTCCGCCTGGTGCAGAAGTTGGTCCACCTCTTGCAGTAAAAATCGGCCGCGCGGTCCTTCGGATTCACGCTGCAAATAGCAAAGCTCTGGTTGCTCTTGATCACCTGCGCCGTGATTACCTTCCTTTTGGATCGCCAGCGCAACCGATGAATGCTTGCCCGAGAATTCCAGGGCCAGCAGCGCAGTCTTGCTACTCATTAGGCCAACACGCCGTCGGCTTCAGCGGCTAGACGAAGCTTTTCGATGGCGGTGTCGACCAATTCCTGCGTCTGCGCTTCTACCATCAGTCGCAGTTTGAGTTCGGTGCCAGAGAAGCGAACTACGGTGCGTCCGCGACCGCCAAGTTCGGCGTCGACGGTTTCGCAAGCTTGGGTGAGCTCGGTGAGCTCGTCAATGGGAGCGCGGCGAGTGGCGTCGAGGTTGAGCAGTGTTTGCGGCATGTCCTCGTAGCCAGCAGCGAATTCTTCGACTTTGTGGCCGGTTTCAGCAAGCATGTTGAGCACCTTCAGCAAGGTGTACAAGCCGTCGCCGCGATAGCCGTGCTCGTCGCCAAACAAGATGTGGCCGGATTTCTCGCCGCCCAGCTTGTAACTGCCCTTGCGCATTTCAGCGGCGACATAGCGGTCACCGACTTGGGTGCGGTCTAACTTCAAACCGCGCTCGCCTAGGTAGTTTTCCAAGGCAAGGTTGCTCATGACCGTGGCGACGACCGTTTTGTCAGGCAGTTCATCCGCTTCGCCAAGCAGCGCTCCTAGACCAGCAAGGATGAAATCACCATCGAGGATGCGCCCACCAGGGGAGACCAGCAAGCCGCGGTCAGCGTCGCCGTCTAAGCTGAGACCCAGTTGGCATGTTGTGCCTTCCAGCGCAGCAGCGGCGACCTCAGGGTGCAATGCGCCGCAGCCTTCGTTGATGTTGCGCCCGTCAGGCTTGTCGTGAATGCAATCCGCTTCGCCGCCGAAAGCGTGGAGCACGCGCGTTGCCAATTGCGACGCGCCGCCGTTGGCGCAATCAATCAAAATGTGGCTGCCATGCAGGTCGAGGTCGGGGAAAGCTTCGGTGCGCAGCCAACCGACATAATCGCCCAGCAAGTTGTTCGCTCGACGCACTTCGCCGCGGCTTTCCACCGGGCTAATGTCTTCCAATTCGAAGAACACCTTCTCGACCGCAATCTCGCGTTCATCGCATAGCTTGCCGCCGTCAGCATCGAGCAGTTTGATGCCGTTGTCAGGTGCCGGATTGTGAGAAGCCGACACCATGATGCCAGCTTGGTAGTTGCCGGCTGCGGTGAGATAGGCCACACATGGAGTGGTGGTTAGACCCACCACATCGACGTTGACGCCACCGTGGGACAAACCCATTGCCAATGCGGCAACCAGAGTTTCTCCGCTTTCACGCCCATCGTGTCCAATGACCAACGAGCCGCCGCCCATCGATTGGGCTACGGCGAATCCGAATCGCTCCAACGTGCCTGGCGTCAGAGGC
>CAZMDZ010000055.1:0-8006 GCA_964565175.1 uncultured Planctomycetales bacterium | reverse complement strand
GTCGGTTCCAAAGAGTTTGCGGGTCATTGTCCTTCGGGTTTGCTCATTTCAACCGTGCGTGCACTTTGCTCGTCAATCACTGGCCAGATGGTCAACGCCTTCTTCAGTTTTTGCAGGTCGGTGCGGTTTGGCATGAGCGAGGGATCGGAGATGATCCAGTCCACATACAGCTCATATCCTTCGGTTGCACCCTCTTGAATTTGGTCAAGATGGACAACCAAGTCGATGTTTTCCTCTAGCCAATCTGGTGTCGGTTGCCAGTCGGGGCCGGTGCCCAGGTCTAAGCCTTTTACTGGCTCGTAACTGGCGTACCACATCTCATTCCTCCAGCCGCGGACCGTCCAAGCCAGCCCATCCGGTGCTTGTCCAAGCGTCAAGGGCTGATTTGGGCGCCATTCAATTAACGCGCCATCCGTGCGCCGGATCGGAAGAGTGACGGTGAAAGCCTCGGGCTCCATCCACATGCCGGTAGCCAAGGCTGCGCTGCTGAGTTTGAGTGGCCGAACTAAATCCTGCTGAATTCCTTCAGGAAGCTTGATGGCTTCGAATAGGTCGCCGTCAATTTGGAGATTTAAGGAGGTCTCCGCCACGCCAAATCTCCCGTGCAGGCGCACCATGTTTGGACTGAACGAAGCAAGGGCACGCTTGTGTTCGTAATCCTCGGCGGCTTCCCCCTCAATCTTGAGCATCGATGGGTTGAGCAAAGCCTCGACCGAATCGTGGCGGACAAACTTAAAGGACAAGTCGCTGTTGACTGCTCCTTTGAGTAGGTTTACCGCCAAGTCCTTTCGCAACCAATCGAATTCTTCCACCTTGCGCGCAAACCCAGTGTTGGTTTGGTCTCCGGTGGTGTCGATAGTTACGTTGACCGAAGCTGCGCATAACACCGATGTGAAATCTTCAAAGGTGCGGTTGTTGCCCTTAAACTTCAGTTCTTTGCTGGAGCCTGGCTTGGGTTCAATTAAGAGCCATCCATCCGGCACGTTGACTAGGATTTCGTGATCATTCGGCGTGCCGCTGCCCGTCACTATGGTGAACGGCCAAACCCGGTCGCGTTCCAGAGCCGCGTCAACCCTCCACCAGATCAGGGCGGCAATTCCTAAGGCAAGGAATTTGCGGGCAAGGTCACCAAAGAAAAACGAGCGCCAAAATGTCACGCGGATTCTCCAGAAGTGGGTGCTGGAGCAGGTTCCGCATCTGGGACCACGGTGGTCGTTGGCGTCGGAACTGCTTGATCGGATTCGGCTTCGGCTTCGCGGTGCTCGCGCATCAGGCTACGCAAGCGATGTTCGATTTCGGCATGAGGAATCGCTTCAAACAAGCGACCGTGGCTAGCAATCGAAACATTGCCGGTTTCTTCGCTGACGATCAGGGTGACGGCATCGGTTTCGTCGGTTAGGCCGATCGCCGCGCGGTGACGGGTGCCCATGCGCCGCTGGACGTCAGGGTTAGTGGTCAGCGGGAAAATGCAGGAGGCAGCCAAAACTTTGTCGTTTTGCAAAATGACGCCGCCGTCGTGCAGTGGGCTGCCGGGGAAGAAAATGGTTTCGAGCAAAATGCTTGAAACGTTGGCGTCAATCGAAACAGCCAAGTCGCGGAAAGGTGCCAGCGACACACCGCGTTCAAAAGCGATCAATGCACCAATGCGTTCGCGTGACAGGCGGACGGCTGCGTCGGCGACGATATGCAGCGTTTTGTCCTCGCTTCGTTTGCGGTTGAACAATCCCAGGATTCCCGTGCGGCCGACACGAGCGAGGCCTTGGCGGATTTCCGGGTGGAACAGGACAAAAATGATCACCACCAAATAAGGAATGATCTCGGAGAGAATCTTGGAAAGAACTTCGACTTCGAGCCAGGTATTCAGTGCTTGGTACAGCAGGAAAAAAACAACGCCAAACCAAGTGAGGCCGCGGACTAATCCAAAGCCCCGGGTGCCGCGCATGAATCGCAGGATTCCATAGACGGCAACCCACAGCAACATCACTTCAATAGCGATGCTGGTTAAGGATTTTAGAGTCCAGTCAAGCGGCATGGATTAGCAACGGGTCGGCGCGTTGTCATTGTACGAATGCGCGAGTTGCATTTTTATCGCCCCAAGCCTTGCTGCAACCAAAATTCCTTGCCAATGCTCTCCACTGTGTAATCGCAGGATTTGTGCGCCATTTCCGGCGCAAATTGCGGCGGCTCCGGCGGTGGCGCAATCGCGATCGGTGGCGGCTAGGGCAGGGAATTGCTCGGCAAGGAAGGATTTGCGCGAGGGTCCGAGCAGCAGCGGGAAACCTAAGGCGCGGAAGGCGTCGCTGTGGGCGATCAGTTGGTAGTTTTGGCTGGCCGTCTTGGAAAAGCCGACGCCTGGGTCGAGCAGGATTCGCTCGCCGGATAATCCAGCGCTCATTCCCTTTGCTGCTGAAATGGCCATTTCATCAGCGATTTGACCGATCAGGTGCTTGTATTCGCAATGCTGTTGCATCGTCGCTGGCGTGCCGCGCATATGCATCAGCACGGTTGGGCAATCAGCTGTGGCACAGACTCGCGGCATCTCCGGGTCGCCAAAACCGCTGACATCATTGATCATGGTTGCGCCCGCTTGCAGGCAGGCTGCGGCCACGGTTGGGTTGCGGGTGTCGACCGAAATGCCAACTCCAGCTTGTCCAGGATTCGCGGATGGAGGGGTGGTGGTATCGGTGGCGGCAGTCGTGGCAGTGGTGAGGGGCAGCAGTGCCTCAATCGCAGGGAGCAAGCGGTCAAGCTGCTGCTGAGCAGAGATTTCATCTGCCCCCGGACGTGTGCTTTCAGCGCCTAAGTCCAACCATTTCGCGCCAGCGGTGATGGCGTGTTTTGCTAGAGCAACGACCTGTATTTTTTGCAGCTGCTCCTGGTCGTTCAACAATTTGCCGCCATCCGAAAACGAATCTGGCGTTAGGTTGAGGATCATCATCAACTGCGGCTGAGTTGGGAACTGCAACCAAGCGTGAGCAGCCAAGTGCACGCGGGCGGCAATCCAATCCGCGCTGTTCCACTCCAACTCAGAGTAGTGGGTTGAGGTCCAATCCTGAAAGGTGGATGCTAGCTTGCCCCAATCCACTTGATAGTGACCGGAGCCGTCCTCGGCTTCCTCGCGGAGAATCAAACCCGCTGAGGGCAGAGTGCTGTCGCCACTGAACAACGGCGCTCGCCACAGGCCGTCGGCCAAAGGCAAGGCATGATGCGGCTGCTCCCAGCCCGGAAGTTGCCAAGGCCGGGGCATTTCCCGGCCGGCCATTTGCGGCAGGTTGGCCCGGGCTTCGGTCATGCCGAAGCTTAGGCCGGTTCGTTGCCCGGGCGTGGAGGCAATGGCGGTGCTGGCGGTGCTGGCGGCGGCATGCTCGGTTGGGCGTCCGTATCCGGGGCAGCTGCCGTTGGCGGTGGCGACTGGGGTGGCAAAGGTGGCGGGGCGACACCGGTGCGGTGGCGCAAATCTTTCGATTCCGTGCCCTGGTACAAGGCTGTTACCTCTTCGCCACTGAGCGTTTCGTATTGCAGCAAGCCGTCGGCGATGCGATGCATGGCCGCTTGGTTGTCATTGATCAATTGGTTCGCTCGGTCATGGGCACCGCGAATGATGCGTTCCACTTCGGCGTCCACTCGTTTGGCGGTCTCTTCCGAGTGGTCGTGTCCCATGCTGAAATCGTTGCCGAGGAAATCATTACCTTGGCGATCAGACAAATTAATCGGGCCAATCTCATCTGACATGCCCCAACTGGTCACCATGGTGCGGGCCATTTGAGTGGCGTGCTGGATGTCAGAAGTCGCGCCCGAAGTGATGTCATCGCAGAACACTTGCTCAGCAATTCGACCACCGTAGGCAACCGCCATCTGGTCCATCACTTGGTTGCGGGTTAGGTGCAAGCGGTCCTTTTCAGGAAGCATCATGGTCACGCCCAGCGCCATTCCGCGCGGGATTATGGTGACTTTATGCAACGGTTCGGTGTTGGGCAGAATCAAGTTGACCAAGGCGTGCCCAGCTTCGTGATAAGCGGTAATGCGCTTATCTTCCGGCTCCATTACCCGCGAACGCTTTTGACGGCCAAAGCGCACTTTGTCACGTGCCTCTTCCAGGTCTTCTTGGCGCACATAAGCATGCTCGCGCATGGCGGCCAAAATCGCAGCTTCGTTGGTAAGAGCAGCCAATTCCGCCCCGGAGAAGCCCGGCGTGCCGCGAGCAATATCTGAAAGATCGACCTCTGGTGCTAGCTTGATCACTTTGGCGTGCACTTCAAGGATTTGTTCACGACCGGCAACGTCGGGCAGGTCAATGACGATTTCACGGTCAAAACGGCCTGGACGCAGCAGCGCGTTATCGAGCACGTCTGGGCGGTTGGTTGCTGCAATGACGATGATGTTGGCGTCGGTGCCGAAGCCATCCATCTCGACCAAAATCGCGTTCAAGGTTTGCTCGCGTTCATCGTTGCCGCCACCCATACCAGTGCCACGCTTGCGGCCGACGGCATCAATTTCATCGAGGAAGATTATGCAAGGGGCTGACTTGCGAGCCTGCTCAAACAGGTCGCGCACTCGACTTGCGCCAACGCCAACGAACATTTCGACGAAGTCCGAGCCGCTAATCGAGATGAACGGTACGTCGGCTTCTCCGGCGATCGCTTTGGCCAGCAAAGTTTTGCCTGTTCCAGGAGCGCCAACCAACAAAACGCCGCGCGGAATGCGTCCGCCCAAACGCTTGAATTTTTCGGGACTCTTGAGGAACTGAACGATTTCGCCCACTTCCTCTTTGGCTTCTTCGATGCCAGCAACGTCAGAGAACGAAACTCCAGTCCGGTTGTCAGCGTTGTAAAGCGTTGCCCGGGAACGGCCGAAATTCAACAAGCCTTGGCCTTGGCCGCGCGCTTGGCGCGACATGAACCACCAGAGGATCAAGATGAACAGGAAAAATGGCCCGAAGGTCATCATGAACATGGCCAAGCCGCTGGGTGTTTCAGTGGTCAGTGGATTGACCAAATCCAGCGCCATTTCCTCGATGACCGCATTGTTGTCCTCGAGGATGTCGTACGCGGCTTTCAAATCCAACAAGTGCCCAGTCCCGACAACTTCAGCATAGTGACTGCCCTCAGCGTCGACGTAATCGACGAACAACTGCACCGAGGTCTTCGACACTCCAGAGGGTTCATCCCGATTGGCCAGCTGCTTGACGCTTAAGAACATGGCCTTATTCACTCGCGTCGTGCTGTCATTCAAGCGCTGATTCAATTCGCTTAAACGAATCGGCTTATTGACCAGCTTCTGCGCTTTGGCTTGCAGCTCGCGAACCTGGGCATGCATTTCCGAAGTGTCATGCACGGTCACGCTAAAAGGCGTAGGCTCAGGCCGACGTGCATTTGGCTTCAGGGTGCCACTGAATTCGGCATGATCCTTCGCCACCAACTTGGAGACTCCACCGGTGTACAGCTCGTAAAGCAGTTCGTCTTCCGTGATCTCGTTCGAGGAGGATTCGCTGCCTTTGATCGCCAATACGATCAAGACGACGATGAAGATCACCGCGAACGGGATCGACGACCGGCGTTGCGCTGGATCGCCGTTGGGTGGACCGGGTTTGGGAGGTTGTTCGCTCATCTATTCCTTGCTTGCCGCGTCGAGGCCGCTGCCTAGTTCCATCGAAATTTGCTCCGCCATTTCTTGAAGGATTTCATCAATGGCGCTGTAGGTGCTTTCTTCAGTAGTCGTTAAGAATTCCAAATCGCGGGTGATCTTGCCTTGTCGCACGATTTCCCCGTCTTTCCGTTCCAAAGTCCAATCCATGGTCAGGCGGCCAACTCCGAGGGTGGTTCCGCCTTGCAAGTTGTTCACGCCGGTAGACCGGCGAATGTCCGAAACCTTCGTGCGTAGCAAGTATTTGTAGGACGCTTCCGTGCTTAGCTCCACGTCGAATTGCTGTTGCAAATTGCGCCGCAATGCATGAGTGGCACTTGCCTCTACACCGCGCCAACGCGATTCGTTCACCGTCGTTGGCACGCTCACCCGCTGGCCATCGCCAATTGCGGGATCGACCACTTGGTAGCTACACGAATTTAGCAGCAGGAAGCCCATGGTCAGGGCTGCAGCGCGGAAGTTAGGAATCTGGATCAAGAGTTGGAAGCCAGTTCGTCGGCTTTGGCGTAGTACTTATTCGCGGCCGGTTCGTTACCAACGGTTTGGTAGTAGTCGCCGAGGTAGCGGTAGTAGCCCTCTTCCATGCCGTCCAATTCGGCCAAAGCACTGATGGCTTCGGTGGTGTAACGACCTTCGGGATACAGCCGCTGGTAATTCTTTAGTTGGTGGACCGAAGCCTGAATCAATTGCAGGTTGGTCGGTGCGTTCATGGCTCGGCGGAATCCGCACATGCCCAAGCGGAAAGTGGCTAAATCGCCCCATTCCGAATCGCGGTAGCGCGACAGCAGCAGGTGGAAGTCGGTGGCTGCTTCGCGGTAGAACCCGTTCTCGAAAGAATATTCGCCTACCGTGGCCAGAGCTTCAGCGGCAAGCGGGCTCTCGGGTGACCATCCCGCCAAGTTCTGCAGAGTGGTGCGTCCACGGGTGCGGTTGGGGAACAAACCCATGGTGCGGTGGTCGCCGTCTAGCATTTCCAGGCCAGCTTGGAACACTCGTTGCTCAACTTGCAGCGAGTCCTCGCCAGGTCCGCGCAAGTGCAAGTAGTTCTCGTAATGACGAACGCCACGAGTGATGCGATCCTGCTCCCAGGCGACGTCACCAGCGAGCTTGTGATAGTCGACCAGGGTTGCCCGGTCCAAATCTTCGCTATCGAAATCGTTGAGTAGATCCCAAGCCTCGTCCCAGTCGCCGATGGCGGCTGCGGCGCGCGCCTCTTCCAGAGCGGAGGAGGTCAACGGGATCGGGTTGTCGATGGCACAGGCGCCTACCAAAAAGAGGAGGGCGACGGAGTACAGGTTGGGAAGCTTCACCGGGTAGTTGTGGCAGTAGGGCTTGCTTGGAGGAGCGCGCTCAATGCGCGTGGCGGACGCTCCAGGTGGTAGCCGAGAAAATCAGCCAGGATTGTAAGGCAATCGGACGCTCGGCGCAGTTCTTGCTCGGTGGCTTGCACTCCGGCGGCCACCGGGTGGTTGAGCATTTGAAGGTGATGATGACTAACCCGGTAGGACGAGCCATCGGGCCTCGGGGCGTCTGGCGGCAACAAAGTGCCAGTAGCCACCGAAAACCACCAGCTGTCAGGATTTGCGACGGACTGGGGGCTGGCATCGCTTACGGCTTGATGGCCGTGGGCGTTTTTGGAATTTGGCGGCGAAAAACCAGGCTGCAAGCCGAGGTGGGCAAGAGACTCTAATAGCTGGCGGACCAAAAAGCAGGGGATTTGGGTGCCTGCCGCCAACTCCTGGAACGCCTCCACCAGGTGGACGAAAACGGTTTGGGATGGCAACCCCAGTGGAGCTGCGAGCTCTGCCAGTTCGCCCAACAGCCCGGCGGCGGCTAAGTGTTCGACGTCCTGAGATAGGGTCGAAAAGCGGTCGACTAGTTCGGCCCGGTAAAGCGTGTGCATTTCGCGGTCGGCGTGGCTGCCGAAGCTGAGCCGCACGAGGGCAAAGGTATCGAGTACTCCAAGGTGTCCGCTTTTGATCTTGTGCACACCCTTGGCCAGCATCGGCACCAGCCCCAATTCGGGAGTCAGGCAGTGTACGACCAAGGAGCTTTCGGAATACGGCCACCGCCGGAGGACCACGGCGAGGGATTGATGTCGGCTCACGCGGCGTCGGACTCCTGTTGCTTGCTGGGGCGTTGCAATCGAACTTTGCGAATGCGGCGGTCGTCGGCTTCGAGCACCTCGAGAGTGCCGGATTCAAGTGGCAGCGATTCACCCTTGCGCGGCACGTATCCGAGACGATCGAAAATCAGGCCAGCCAAAGTCTCGTAAGACTCATCTTCGGGCAGGTCGACGCCAAATTCCTCATTCAATAAGTCAATGGTGACGCCACCGTCGGCGACGATTTCCTCTTTCGACG
>CAZMDZ010000054.1:0-15117 GCA_964565175.1 uncultured Planctomycetales bacterium | reverse complement strand
GCAGCGAATACGTTGTAACCCGCGCGCTCCAACATGGCCACGATCAACTCCAAAATCCAGGCGTCATCTTCACACACCAAGATGCCTTCCCCACCATGCTCGCTATCTTCCACCAACACCGGGCGCGGCCGTGGTTTCACCTGCACCGACCCTGAGGATGGCAGGAACACTTGGAAAATCGAGCCCAAGCCAAGGTGACTCTTGACTTGCACGAAACCGTTCATTTTTTGCACCGACTCTTCGACCATCGCCAAGCCTAACCCGGGCCCCTTGCCAGGTTTTTTGGTGGTAAAGAACGGCTGGAAGGCGCGCGCCAAAGTTCCCTCGTCCATGCCAACGCCAGTATCCGAAACAGAAAGCACAACAAATGACCCCGACTTGACATCATCAAACTGTTCAGCAACTTCATCATTCACATCAATATTGGCGACGTCAATCATTAAGCGTCCGCCCTCGGGCATCGAATCGCGGGCATTCAAGACTAAATTAAGCAAGATCTGCTCCAACATCCCGGGATCGCCATTGACCACATTTACTCCATCACTGGCAGCTGTGGTGATGCGAATGTTCTCCGGCAACAACCGTTGGAACATGCGCACCATCTCGGTGACGAGATCAGGTAGCTGAATGTCCTCTTCGCGCGTCCGCTGCTTGCGCCCGAACATCAGCAATTGCCGAGTAAGGCGTGATGCCCGCGAAGCGCTGCGCTGAATGGCGTTCAAATGCTCGACCGCAACATTTTTACTGGGAACGCCTTCTTCAAAAGTGTCGATCAATATCTCGGCATTGCACAATACTGCAGTCAAAATATTGTTGAAATCATGCGCAACGCCACCGGCCAGCTTGCCAATAATCTCCAAGCTGTGCTTATGACTGATTCGATTCTCTAACTGAGTTCGCTCCTCCTCAACTTGGAATCGCTGCGTGACATCCTGAAAAACGCCTTGGTGAAGCACTTTGTCACTCCCCCCACCAACTTGATAGTCGCCGACGCCGTGGATATGCCGCACCTCCCCACCAGGTTGCACGATGCGAAATTGTTCGTCGTATCCACTTTCACTGACTCGCGCTTCGGCAAACACGGTCTCCATGCGGCCACGGTCGTCGGCGTGAATGCTGTCCAGTAGCGTGTCCAAGCACGCAACCGGCTGGCTGGCTTCGAAGCCTAGGATTCGAAGCAACTCTTCCGAAAAACGACCCTCTCCGCTTTCGCAAATTTCAAAAGAACCCAATTTGCCCAATGCTTGCGAAGTCTTCAAAGATTCCACTAGTTCATTCAACTTGGCTTCCGACTCCCACCGAGAAATCGCCATCTCAAGTCCGTTGGCGATCCACTCAAGCATGTGGATCCGCTCGCGCGTAAATGCATTTGGCCTGGGGTCACCGAAAATCAAATAATGGTCAACGCCACTATCCGCTGACACGGGGACGATCGCCAACGATTCCAACTTGCACTTATGCCGATGCTTTTGCGAAGG
Source organism: uncultured Planctomycetales bacterium (assembly GCA_964565175.1). Lineage (GTDB taxonomy): Bacteria > Planctomycetota > UBA1135 > UBA1135 > UBA1135 > JACNIZ01. The sequence goes on along the minus strand of CAZMDZ010000054.1, from coordinate 13,639 downwards.
ATCCGTTCCACGCACGTACTTCAACGATTGCAGTAAATCTCGATTCCAGCTCCACCAGACACTTCCGCGCGTCGTCATTTTCGCCGGTGACTCAAATCCGTCTCCATGGCCCAAGTGAATCGCCAAGTCATACATGGGCAAGCAATCGCCTTCGCCACAAATCGGATTGGGGTTCGGGCGAACCGAGTCGTCGGCCTTGCCAACAATCCCCTGGACAGTCGCCACTTGATCCGCCCACAAAATCCGACGGTTTCCTTCTTTGCAAATACCAGCAATGGAAACCCCAAGCTTTTGGCGAATGCGTGGCAAGACTGCTGAAACTAAGACGCGGTCATCTCGAGCTTGATTAAAAATGCGCAACGACCGCGACGTTAGCAAGTGGAAATCATGCCTTTCTTGAGCGCGCTCACGCTCGGCCACCATCGGCCGATGAACCAAAAAATAGAGCACTGGCAAGGCTACGACCAAGAGGAGGAGGACGTCTAAGTAAAGGTCATCCACGGCGGATTCCTTAGGGAATGCCCAATGGACGAGCAGCTCTGCGCTGATCAATAACAAAAATGCCAGCGCAAAGATTCTTAACGAGGAAATCTGCCCATTTTTACTGGGCAGTAACCTGCTCCAAATGGCACGAGGCCACTGAAAGAATAAGTTGAAATTAGGCTTGGACATGGTGTCGACAGGAAACCCCCTTAACCTAATTCCTAGATTACCTCAAAGTAAGGAATGCCGCAGTATTATTCCATTCATTTCCAAGCCTGCATCTGCCAGTGGCATGCCACATGATTGGCATTCGGTCATTTGGATCTACGAATCCATCAACAGCCGGTATCCATCGGGGTCCAGGATCATGAAATCGCGCAAACCATAAAACTGAGACTTCGGCTCAATACGAGGGGCGCCAATCATGACAACCCGCTTATTCAGCGACAGACTCGCCCAAAGCGGTTGCTCCTTTGCTTGCTCATCGTTTCAGGGGATGGAAGTTTGCCTCCGGTCGAGGAGAAAGTTCATGCTAGCAAGCTTCTATTCCCTCCTGGATCCGGCTGACGCCCGCCGACGGCTCCGATATGCTCGCCCCATGCCTACCGCAGTCCTCATCGGCGCCAATCGCGGCCTCGGCCTGGGTTTTGCTCGCTACCTCCTTCAGGCTGGCTACGACCTCCATGCCACGATCCGAAATCCAGATTCCTGTCACGAACTACGCGCCGTCGGCGAAACTTCGCCCTCGGGCAACCTAGTCCTTCACACGCTCGATGTCGCCAACTGCGATTCGCGACGCGCTTTTTGCGACCAGCTCGACGTCGGCGCGATTGATTTGCTTATTCACAACGCCGGGATTTACGGTCCCTCCCAGGTCCCGCTGGGCACGATCGACGTCGAAACCTGGCAGCAGATTTTGTGGGTCAACACCATCGCCCCCGTGATGTGCGTGCAGGAGCTACTGCCGCGACTGCGGGCGGCCAATGGTGCCAAAGTTGCCCTGCTCACCAGCCGCGTCGGCTCCATTGCTGACAACCAATCCGGGGCGGGCTACTACTATCGCTCCTCCAAAGCTGGCCTCAATGCCGCCGGCCGCAGTTTGGCTTTGGATTTAGCCGCGGAAGGCATTCACGTGTTGCTGCTGCACCCCGGCTGGGTCCGCACCGACATGGGCGGCGAAAACGCGCCCCTCGAAGTCCCCGAATCCATCGACGGCATGATGGAACAAATTGATCAACTGTCAGCTGAAAACAGCGGCCAATTCGTCGATTGGTCCGGCACTCAAATCCCCTGGTAAACATGCGTTCCCTTCCCCTCCTCCTTTGCGTCGTCTTGGCTGGCACCTTCACCGCCGCCACCGCATCAGCCAGCCTCCTGGCGCTGCCAGCAGCCGCTGCCCAAGACCGCCCCAACATCATCTTGATGATGGCCGACGACCTCGGCTACGGCGAACTTGGCAGTTACGGCCAACAAAAGATTCGCACGCCCCATCTGGATCAACTCGCCGCTGAGGGCATGCGCTTTACCCGCTTTTATTCGGGTGCTCCCGTTTGCGCTCCGGCGCGCTGCGTCCTGCTAACTGGACGCCACTTGGCCAACGCCGAGATTCGGGGCAACCAAGAAGTCAAACCGGAGGGGCAGTGGCCGATTTCGGCGGAAGCCGTCACTCTTCCCGAAATGCTGAAACAACGCGGCTATGTCAGCGGGGCGATGGGCAAGTGGGGTTTGGGGCCGGTCGGCTCCAGTGGCGATCCCAATGACCAGGGTTTTGACCTTTAATACGGCTACAACTGCCAGCGCGAGGCGCACACCTATTACCCAGGTCATTTGTGGCACAACAAAGAGAAGGACCTCCTGCGCAATGACAAGGTGCCGGGGCACGCGCGGCTGAAAGAAGAGCCCGAAAATTACTCGCGCTTCTATGGCCCCGACTATGCGCCAGACAAAATGATGGAAGCAGCAACTGGTTTCCTGCGCAAGCAAGGCCAACGCTACCAACAAAGTGGTGAACCGTTTTTCCTTTACCTGCCGTTCGTCGAGCCGCACCTGGCGATGCAGCCACCGCAGGAATGGGTGGAGCAATACCCTGAAGAATGGGACGAGAAGCCCTATCTGGGAACTCGTGGTTACACCCCTCACCCACGACCGCGCGCCGGTTACGCGGCAATGATTAGCGACCTGGACCAACACGTCGGCGACGTCATGGCGATGGTGGAAGAAATGGGTTTGGGTGACAACACCTTGATCATTTTCACTTCAGATAATGGCCCAACTCATGATGTAGGTGGAGTGGATACGACTTTCTTTGATTCGGCTGGCGGATTGCGCGGCCGCAAAGGCAGTGTTTATGAAGGAGGCCTGCGCGTGCCAATGATTGCGCGATGGTCCGGGAAAATTACTGCTGGATCGACGTCGGCACATGTCAGTGCCTTTCAAGATGTGATGCCGACGCTGGCTGATGTCAGTGGCGCAGTAGCTCCTGATGGTCACGACGGCATTTCGTTCTTGCCAGCGATGATGGAGGCTTCCAATCAACCCAAACATGAATACCTGACTTGGGAGTTTGCCGGCTATGGTGGCCAGAAAGCGGTGTTGATGGGCAAGTGGAAAGCGGTTCAACAAAAAATCCACAAGGGCGGTTTACCAATCGCCCTGTACGACCTCAATGCTGACCCAACGGAAAGCACCGACGTCGCCGCAGATCATCCGGATGTCATCGCTAAGGTCAAGCACATCTTCCGCAACGATCGGGTGGTGAACGCCACCTTCCCGATGCGCTTGTATGACCAACCTGCGATCGGTGAAAAAATGACCGACGCACAAGTGGTTGCCTTTTCTGAGCTGGCGCTTAGCGGGATTGTGCGCGAGTATCCGAATAAGCCAGGTCCGGTGCTGACTGGGCCCGCCGATTTGCGTTCCCCGCGGGCCATGCACCCGGCGTTTTACGGTTCCTTTGATTGGCACTCCGCCGTGCACGGTCATTGGATGCTGGTCAAACTACTCAAGGACTATCCGCAGTCTTCGGTAGCCGCGCAAACCCGTGAAGCTTTGGCCCAACACTTCACCGCCGAGATCATGGCCGCCGAAACGGCATACTTCGAACCCGCCCATAACCAAAGCTTCGAGCGCACTTACGGTTGGGCATGGCTGTTGCGCTTGGCGCTGGAACTGCGTCAATGGGATGACCCGCAAGGCCGCCGCTGGGCGAAAAACCTACACCCGCTCGAGCAGCGCATTGTTGAGCTGAGCAAGGCTTACTTGCCGAAACTTAGCTGGCCAATTCGCGTTGGCGAACACGCCAATACCGCCTGGGCGCTGGGGCAATTCCTCGATTATGCGAGGGGCATTGGCGACAGCGAATTCGAACAGCTGGTGATCGAGCGTGCCCGAACCTACTACCTGGCGGACACCCGCTACCCGGTCAAGTACGAGCCCTCGGGCCATGACTTCTTCACACCGTGCTTGCTCGAAGCCGACCTCATGCGCCGCGTCTTGCCAGCCGACGAATTCCTGACCTGGCTGGATGCCTTCGTGCCGAACATGGCAAAGAACGGGTTGGGCAATTTGGCCAAACCGGTTTCCGTCACCGATCCAACCGACGGCAAGTTGGTTCACCTCGCTGGCCTGAATTTGGTTCGCGCATGGTGCATGAACGGCATTGCCTCTGCCCTGCCCGAAGGCGATGCACGGCGCAAGAAATTGCGCGACCTAACCAATCAGCACCGCATTGCTGGATTGGACTACGTTTTCAGTGGCCACTACGAAGGCGAGCACTGGCTGGCGTCGTTTGCCATCTACATGATGACGAACACAGGCGTCGATTAGCCGACGGCTTCGGCGACGAACATGCCTTCGCGGTAGGCAACAATGCGGCCAGCGAATGCGCTAGCAGCGACGGTCAGCGGGCTGGCCAAGTACAAGCTACCCGGGCCAGAGCGACCGGCGAAGTTGCGGTTGATCGCCGACACCGAAACCTGTTCGGCGGTATCGGAAACGCCCGGGCCGCAGCCAATGCAAGCTCCACAGCCTGGCGGAATCAACTTGACTCCAGCTTCTTCGAACAACTGGTCCCAACCTAGTTGTTGCGCATAATCCTGCACCGACTTGGAGCCGTACTGGATGAAAAACTCTACGCCACCCGCAACCTGCATGCCAGCTTGCACGGCTTCACGACAAACTTGAACGTAGTAGCGGAAGTCGTCGACTTTGCCAGCGGTGCAAGAACCACCGTAAGCAATGTCAATTTTGACTGGATCGAGTTCGTTGATGTTGGCGCCGTAAGTTGGGTCGCCAGGCGTAGCCACCATCGGCTGAATCGACTCCAGATCGATGGTATGCACCCCACCCGCGTAAGAGGCGCCTTCATCCGCAGTAATGAAGGATGCTTGAATCTGCTGCGCAGTTTTACCCGGGCGGCGTTCGGCCAACCATTCGGCCAACAACTCATCGCCCTCGCAAATTCCAGTTCGCGCGGTGCACTCTGTTGCCATATTGCACAAGGTGGCGCGCTCATCAATCGACAGCGAAGCTAATCCTGGGCCGCCGAATTCCATCGAACGGTTGAGCGTATCTTCACGCTTAGCAAAGGTGTCAAGGATGTGCAAAATGACATCCTTGGCGGTGCAGCCAGCTGCAAGTTCACCGGTCAGTTCAAAACGAATGGTTTCGGGAACTTTGACGAAGGTAAAACCTGAGTAAATCAGCGCCGCGTATTCGGTTGCCCCCACTCCATAAGTCAGCGCGTTCGAACCGCCACCCATGCAAGTGTGGCTATCGGTTGCTTGAATGAAGTCGCCGGGATCGATGAATTCTTCGCGCGCAACCTGGTGGCAAATCCCCGGACTGACGCCATCCTTGGCTGAATAATCACGCACTCCAGTGTGCTGCTGGAATTCGGTTTGCAGATCGCGCAGAGTTTGAATCTGATCGATAAACGGCGCAAAACGGGCGACGCCGTCGGCGTAAAGCAGGTGGTCTTCAAAGATCGCCAGCTTCTCGGGGTTTTGGACGATGTAATCCGCGCCGTACTCTTCGGCAAGGAAGGTGTGGACCTGAGCAGTGGTGAATTCGTGACTGAATCCTCCATCGACCTTGGCCAACACGGCGTCGTCGGCGGCGACGAAATGACCGTCGGCACCAGGATTGAGCATTTTGGCAGCAACCATCTTTTCTGCCATCGTCATCGGCCGTTGACCGGTTTGGTTCGCTGGCAATTGGATCTCGCCGTCAGCGACCTTGTTCGAGAACGGGAATAAACCGCCGCACTCCAAAATTAGTTTGGTCACCGGGTCATAGCGATCGGTAAATTCATCCAACGACAGGGACTCACCACTCTGCAACCGTGCCAGCATCGCGTGGTCTCCCATCAGCTGACCAAGGTTGATGTTGTTGCGCTCGTGAATTGGCGCAAAGCTGGCAGCAAAAACGTAGCGCACGCCGCTCCAGCGCTCGCACTGCGGCGCAGTCTCGCGGCTGGAACCAGTGCCCTTGCGATAACCACTGACGATGGCTTCAAAGTTGCCATCCATCAACGCTTTGGATTCGAAAACCCGCTTGCCATCCTCATCGATCAAGCCCGCATAAGCATCAAGGGCGATGTCCTCCGGACGGTGGCGGAAGCACACCCAAGCTGGGGTCATAACGTCGGTATTGATGTCGTCGAGCAAGTCGTCGACGCTGAGGTCCTCCATGCGCAGATCCAGACCTTCATAAAGCTGTTTGCGGATCAGCTCGAGGTCTTTGGTCAGGAACAGCACGCGCTTTTCGGGCGACAAGCTGATTTGCGAGGGGGGCCAGGCCTGGGTCATGAGATTGCTCCTAAAAACGGAACCCGCCGGACCTCACGGCGCGGCGGGCAAAGCAGATGCAGTCTGCAGCAGTGACCGAGATTATAGCCGCTCCAAGCGAAAAACCGCCTCGCCTGCCCGGCTCAAACCTTTTTCCAGGTAACGATTGGGCTTGACAGCCAGCTCGGCCGCCGACGGCGGGTTTTCGGGGTCGAGCAGCATCTCCCGTTCGAGCAAATGGCAGCTAAATTTGCCCTCGCAAAGGTCGAAAACCTCTTTTTCTTCAACCGAAAACGGCGGACCACTCGTTTCGTGCTGCGGATACTCAAAAGTCAGCAGCAGGCCAGTTGAGCCAGTTGGCAGGAGGTCGGCGAGCAAATCCATGTAGCGCACTCGATCTTGGGGCGGCAGCGCCACCAGAGCAGCACGGTCGTACCAACGCCACGGGGTTTGCGGCGGGGCGACCTGGGCGAGATGGTCCTTGCACAGAGCGAAGACGTCGCCCTGCCAAAGCTGAATGTTTTCATATGTGAAGCATTCAAAGCGATTGGCGGTGTTTTGCTGCGGGGTGACACTCGCTTCGGCGAAAAAATCGTTCACAGCGACTGGGCTCAACTCTACTCCCAGTACAGAGTGCCCTTGTTGCGCTAGCCAATGCAAATCCATCGACTTGCCAGCCAGGGGCACCAAAACAGGCTCCCCGGCAGTCGCGCCGAGCTCACCCCACCACTTCTCCAGCATCGGATTCAGCATCTGACGATGCCAGCCAATCTGGTTGTCTTGCCAACGATCCAGCCAAAAGTCCGCTTCCATGCAACTGGGCACCTCAGCCCTAAGTTGCGTCATCCTAAATCATTGCAAAAGCAATAGCCAATACCGCTTTTTGTTCCTGCCCTATACAGATCACAAAATTCTGATAGTGTGAATTCTGTGTAGAAAAAGCCCTGCACGAGTTTCGCCCCCACCGAAACGACCTTGCCCCCGCATATTTTATGGGTCAACATTTCCGCAAAACTCGCCAACGTGAAGCAATTAGTCAAGCGTTTGAATCCACGCAACGACCTTTGCATGCACACGAAATCCTGCTCCTAGCCCAAAAAACGGTTCCGGAGCTGGGACTGGCCACGGTCTACCGCACTCTAAAAATGATGGTCAGCGAAGGAGTCCTGGCGGAAGTCAAACTACGCTCTGGCGCGACCCGCTACGAGCCCACCGTTCGCCAACACAGCACCTTTTCTTTCTGTGACAGCTGCAAAAAGGCGTTCCCGTTAGAAACGGTCGACGTCGACGATAGCGTGCGCAAACACGCGCACGAAGTCCCGACCGGTTTCCAGTTCAGTCACTGCGAAATCACCTTTGTCGGCACGTGTGCAGAATGCGCGCCGACCACGACGGTCGAACGCGCATTCAAGAGCTAGCGCGCATCGGTCAGCTTGCGCGCGGTCAAACAGCGGCATTCCGCAGTTACGGACGCTCAATCATCATGGCGATGCCTTGGCCGCCGCCAATGCATGCCGATGCCATTCCGAACTTCGCCTTGGCCCGCTCCAACTGGTGGTACAGGCTCAGTACCAAGCGCGTACCGGTTGCACCGAGTGGGTGACCAATGGCGACGGCTCCACCGTTTACGTTGGCTTTGTCGCGATCCAGCTCCAACGCCTTTTCACAAGCCAAGTACTGCGCGGCGAATGCTTCATTGATCTCCACGAAGTCCATATCGTGCACGGTCATGCCAACTTTCTCTGCAGCCATTTGCATCGACGGCACCGGACCGAAACCCATGATGTCGGGAGCGACTCCGGCGACTGCCCACGAACGAATGTGCGCGTGGACTTTCCAACCTTCCGCGGCTGCGCGCTCGGCAGTCGTCACGAGGACCGCCGCACCCCCATCGACAATGCCCGATGCGTTGCCACCAGTTACGGTGCCATCCTTGCCGAATGCCGGGCGCAAGCGCGACAGTGCTTCCATCGAAGTGTCTGGCTTAATGTGATCGTCGGTATCGACGACAAACTCTTTGCGGCCAGCCTTGACCGTTACCGGAACGATCTCTTCGGCGAACAAACCGTTTTGCACGGCGGCTGCTCCAAGCTGGTGACTGCGCAAAGCAAACTCATCTTGGGCTTCGCGGCTGATGTCGTATTTCTTGGCTAAGTTCTCGGCGGTTTGGGCCATGAACAAACCGCAGTACGGGTCCATCAATGAGGAGAACAAGTAGTCCTCGATTTGCGGTGCGCCGCCCAAGCGGAACCCTTCGCGACCGCCACGAATGATGTGCGGTGCCTGCGACATGTTTTCCATGCCGCCTGCAGCAACGACCTCGGCATCGCCACATAGAATCATCTGGCAGGCCGAAACAATCGACTCAATGCCCGAGCCACAAATCCGGTTGACGGTGACGGCCGGCACGGTTTCGGCCAAACCGGCCTTCAAACTGGCGTGGCGAGCACCGTAAATGGCGTCGGCACCGGTTTGCAGAGCGTTGCCCATGACCACGTGGTCAATCTGCTCGGCAGCGACCCCGGAGCGCTCGATCGCGCCACGGATGGCGTGGGCGCCCAAATCATTGGCGCCGACGGTTTTGAAAAGGCCGAAACCAGGAGTTCCGACGTACTCAGCCATGGCAGTGCGTGCACCGCCAACGATGACGAGGTCCTTTTGCATTTTTTGCTGGGATGTTTGGCTTCGACAGCGCCTCAGCGGCAATTTTTTGCCCACCGGGCAGGGGTTGGAAGCAGGTCCAAATTCTAGCGGCGCGGGGCATGGTTCGCCGGATGGTTATGGCGACGTCACTCGGCCGGTGGGCACCCCATCGGGCCGACTGGTGAGCACGACATCGGGCGGGGTTTCGAGGGACTCGCCGGGCTATCCTGTGACCGGCGCCGCTCCCCCCAACCCGGCGCCCAGGCAGTCATGGCAATGGACCCCAAACGCAAGGCCTACTGGAAAGAAGGCTATCAGGACCCGGACAAAGTAGCCGAGTACGACGCCATCCGCTTCCAAGGAAAGCGGCAGCAAGCCAACAACCAATTGATTTGGAAGGCGACTGAAAAGGAGCTGCTGCGTTGTGGCAGCGGCAAGTTGCCCGGCGTCATCATCGACGCGCCTGCTGGCACTGGTCGGTTTACCCGTCAGCTGCAAGAACGCGGCTGCCGCTTGATCAATTTGGACCTCAGCCAACAAATGTTGGGTGTGCTGCAAAAGAATAATGGCAATGGTTGGGAGGTCATCGGCGATTTGAATCAGCCGCCGCTGGCTCGAGTGGAAGGTTCGGCGGTGCTGTGCCTACGTTTGATGCAGCACTTGCGCAGTGAAGAGCGGATTGAAGCGATGCGCGGCTTGGTCAACGTCAGCGATTGGGCGGTCATTTCGTTTTACCCGGCGCGGCACTTGAAGCACTTTGGCAGACGGATTCGCAAGAGTCTGGGGCTATTCAAACGGGATCTGCACCCGACTTATTCCAACCAGCAAATTCGCGACGAAGCACAGCAGGCGGGTTGGGAAGTGGTGAATTTAAAAGCGGTTGCTTGGCGGTTCTCCGACAACATCATGGTGACGTTGAAACGAAAGAGCTGACCGGGTTCGAAGCGAAGGATCTAACTGGGTTCGAAGCGAAGGAGCTGACCGGATTCAAATCGCAGGATCGGGCACCTGCGGTGGAAGCAAATCGTTACGAATCGCGCAGTTTGGATAAGCGCGAACGTAACCGTACCAACGGCTAAACAGTTGGGGAGGCAGGGTGCCGTCGGCGTATTCGGCGCTGGGGATTCCGCTTTCAGGGTCGAGAGAAATCCTGAGGTCCCGGTTTTGCCAAGGGTGGCTCATCGGGGAGGTGATTGCGTCGAGGGGAACAAAAAGCCCATCGCCCTCAGCCAAGCCCAAGCCCATGGGCATTTCCGGCAGTCGGTCATCGGTGTGATCCATGGTCCGACGGAATCCGGGCGGCAATTTGCCTTGCCAGCGACCACCGGCGTCAGACCGACGCCGGAATTGCACACTGATCAGAAAGTCACCACATAAGGCTCTCCGGCCAACTCTCCTTGGGCAACATGGTGATACCCCATCTGCCGGGCGAGCAACCCGCGACGTTCACCTCCGCGCTCAAAAACCAGCACCATTTCATCTTTGGCAAGCTGCGGCTTCAAGCGGTCTAGCTTGGTGACACCATCGGTGACCTCTACGTCGGACAAAAAAAGTTCCGACGGCCCCGGTAGGAACCGTCGGAATAAGTCGGGCTTGCGGAGCAGCGCGCGCTTGGCTTCAAATTCAGCCATGCACTAGCCTAGCAATCCTGCAATTTTTTTCATGGCCCACAACGCAGGACCTGAAAACTATCGACCCGTGAAGTTTGCCTTCCGCTTTTCCTTGAAAGCAGTCATGCCTTCGCGAGCGTCGTCGGAGGTGAAGATCAAACCAAACGAATCCGCTTCCGCCGACTCGCCTTGAGCTTGACCAACTTCCAGGCCGGTGCGAATCACTTCCAGTGCCGTGGTTACCGCCAACGGACCGCGGCTGGCAATGCGCTTGGCCAACTTGGTTGCGGTTTCCATCAGTGCATCTGGTTCGGCAATGCGATTGACCACGCCGACGCGATGGGCTTCTTCGGCAGAGAACGAATCGCCAGTCAGGATCCACTCACGCGCCACGCCTGGCCCGGCAATGCGCGACAAGCGTTGGGTGCCAGCGAAACCTGGGATCAAACCCAGTGAGACTTCTGGTAGACCAACCATTGCAGCGGTCGAAGCCACGCGCAGGTGACAAGCCAATGCCAGCTCCAAGCCGCCGCCCAAGGCGTAACCGTTGATCACAGCGATCACCGGCTTCGGGCAGGCTTCAATGGTGGCGAACACATCTTGACCGAGGTGCGAGTGATCGCGCGCTTCGAAGGCAGTCATGCTGGCCATTTCGCTGATGTCGGCACCAGCGACGAAAGCTTTTTCGCCACCACCGGTGATCAGGATGGCGAAGACTTCGTCATCGATGGCAAGCTCGACGATGGCGTCGCGCAGTTCATCGAGGACGTCGCCGTTGAGCGCGTTCAATGCCTTCGGCCGGTTGACGACCAAAGTTGCGATGCCGTCTTCGACGTCGCACAGCAGGTGTTCGTAAACCAGTTCGGCTTCGTCGACCGGTTCTTGTTCGATGTCAGGGGTCATTTTTTAGCTCTTTGAGTAGACCTTCATGCTGATGATTGCACAAGCTTCCATCGGCGTGGAACCTTCGCCACCACCACCAGTGGAAACGCCAGCAACGGCATCGAGAGCAGCGTCGCCAGCGGTCATCTGACCGAAGGCTGCGTACTGACCATCAAGGAAGCTAGCTTCCCCATGGACAAGAAAGAACTGGCACGAAGCCGAGTTTGGGTTCTGTGAACGAGCCATCGAAATCACACCGCGCTTGTGGGTGTACTCCGGGCTGGTGTTGAACTCACCGGGAATGTTGCCGTAAGGGCCACTGCCAGTGCCGGTGCCGGTTGGGCAACCGCCTTGGATCATGAAACCGGGAATGACGCGGTGGAAAGTTTTGCCGTTGTAGAAACCTTCGGCGGCGTAACGCACAAAGTTGCGCACCGTCTCGTAAGCAACGTTCGGCCAAAACTCGAGGGTGACCGTGCCGACGGAATTGCCGCCGACGCTGATCTCCACGTCCACCAGAGTGTCTGCGAGGACCTCGGGGCTGAGTTCCTGAACTTGGGTGTAGTCAGTCATGTTTGTAAGTGGTTGTGGATCTAGTTGACGCGACGAATGATGTGCCAGCCGAACTTGGAGCCGGTCGGGCTGTACTCGGCAATGCCAATTTCGCCAACTTTCAGCGAGAAGCTGATGTCACCGAACGACTGCACCATCTGACCGCGCGGAAGCGGCTGACGACCATACTTCTCGGTGCGGTATTGTTGAATCTGAGCCATCGCTTGCTCGTAGGCAATTTCCTTCTTGTCGAACTTGGCCTTCAAGCCTTGCACGTACTCCTGTTCTTTCTCAATGTTCTGGAACACGGCGCGATCGTAATCCAAAGCTTGAGCCCCGTTGTTCAACATTCGGTAGGAACCCGGCAGGTCATCGTTTGGATCGAGGTTGTCGTCGCTGTACTCCTTCACCAACGCGGTGAAGTCTTCGCCATCGCGGGCGCGCTTGAGAATTTCATTGGCCAACTTCTCGGCGTCTTCCTTCGAGCGATCCGCTTTCACCGGAGTTTCGCGGAAGGAAACCAGCACGTGCTGAACAGTGATGTCGGCAGCTTCACCTTTTAGGTCAGGAGCAGGACGTTCAATCTTCTCATCGCTGGTCGGCAGTTCGCCGCGCTTGACGACCGCCTTGACGATCTTGACGCTGCGCATCGGCGACTGGCGGCGCGGACCGCCTACGGGTACGCCTGCCATTGCTTCCAAAGCAGGTACGCCTTTCACCAACTTGCCGAAGGATGCGTATTTGCCATCCAAAGCCCAGACGTCCATCGACTCGGAGCAGCAAACGAAGAACTGGCAAGATGCCGAGTTGTTATCGCGACCGTCGCGGGCCATCGACAACACGCCGTAGCCATGCTTGCGGTTTTCCTCTTTTGAGAACTCACCAATGATGGCACCGTGCGGGCCATCGCCAGCGCCGGTTCCTAGTGGATCGCCGCCTTGGACCATGAAGTCACGCAGGATGCGGTGGAAGCCGAGGCCGTCGTAGAAGCCTTCGTCAACGTAGCGCAAGAAGTTGCGCACGGTTGCTGGAGCCAATTCTGGCCACAAATCAAAGACCATGGTGCCCGCTTCTTTACCATCGACAGCAACCGTCATTTCGACGTAAAACTCAGGCAGCATCGCCTGCGTGATCTCGCCAGTGGCTTCAAATCCGAACTCAGGGGTGCGCTTCGGCTTGTAAGCACTTTGCTGAACGGTAGGCGCTGGATTATCAGCGGGGATCAGCGGCTTAGCACCCGAGGTGATGCCTTGGTCCGCCATCTTTTCAGACGCATTTCCGCCAGGCGCCGGATTGGCTGCGGCGGTGGCGTTGGCAGCGTTCGGGTTTGCTGGCGTGGTATCCGGAGTGGAGGTGTTAGCCGAGCTACCGGCGGTGGAGCTGTTGCCGTTTTCAACGATGACAGTGGATTCTTGCTTGGTGCAAGAAGCCAACAACAGCAACGGAATCAAGATCAGAGTGCGCATGATTTAGCAGAGTTCGAAGGCAGCGGTCATTCCTAGACCGCCACTAACACAGAGAGTCGCCAAGCCACGATCGACTTGGCGGCGACGCATTTCGTGGAGCAGCGTGACCACGAAGCGAGCGCCAGTGCATCCGATCGGATGCCCTAGCGCGATGGAACCGCCATTGACATTCAGCAGTTCGGCAGGGATTGGTAGCTCCTGCAAGCAGGCCAGCACC
>CAZMDZ010000053.1:0-15186 GCA_964565175.1 uncultured Planctomycetales bacterium | reverse complement strand
TGATCGCCCTCAGTCGGCCAACCAGCAAAGAACGCCTGCCGCAACAAACCTTGGGCATCGACATCATGCTTTGCTTGGATGTGTCGTCGTCGATGGCCGCCCGCGATATGGACCCACAACGCAGTCGTCTGCAAATTGCCAAAGATGCGGCGGTTGATTTTCTCGCCAAGCGCGACGGCGACCGCATAGCGCTGATGCAGTTTGCACGTTATGCAGACCTGCTTTCCCCGCGCACTCAGCATTACGACGCGCTGCGCACCTTGATCGGTGAAGTGAACATGGTCGAAGCCGACGGCATCGAAGACCGCACCGGCATCGGCGGTGCCGTCGCCCGTGCCGCTCAGGTTTTAGGGCGCAGTGATTCCAAGTCCAAAGTCTTGATCTTGTTGACCGATGGGGAAGAAAACTTGGCCCAAGATTCGGCCAGTGAAGAAATCTCGCTTGCCGAAGCCGCCCAGTTGTGCACTCACTTCGGTGTGCGCGTGCATTTAATCTCCTCACGCCCAGGGGCGCAAGCGAACGGAGCTGAACTGCTCTCGTCCACTACCGGTGGCCGCTATTTCACCGCCACCGATGCCGCCGCCGTTAGTCAGGTCTACGACTTGATTGACGCGCTGGAAAAGTCGGAATTAGAAGAACCGCGCTACCGCTGGGTCGAGCGATTTTTGCCCTTCTTGATCGTTGGTTTGCTGGCTTTAGTGCTTGCGCGGTTGTTAGCCGAAACCAAGCTGGAGGTGCTGCCATGATCGCCCAACCTCATTTCCTGTGGGCTTTGACCCTGGTCGGGCTGAGCGGATGGTGGCTTGCGCATCGCGCTGCCAATCGACGGCGGCGGTTGCGCCAAGTTTTGGGCCAGCGACTGGAACAAAAAATACACGCGCAATCAGGGCGACGTCGCCGGTTCGGTCGGCTGATGTTCACCCTCGCTTTTGCCTTGACTGTGGTTGCCGCCGCCCAGCCTCACTGGGGGCAACGCGAAGACTCGATCGAGCATCCAAGCAAACGCTGGGTGGTTTGCTTGGACGTCTCTCGCTCGATGCTCGCCCAAGATCACAGCGCTCAAGGCAGTAAAACGCGCTTGCAGGTGGCGCGTGATTTAATCGAGCAGTTTTGCGCTCAGGTCGGCGGCGATCAAATGGCGTTGATTCCATTCGCGGGCAAAGCTCGATTGATGGTGCCGTTAACCGAAGACTTGGCTGCGTTGACGGAAATGTTGGAACTCAGTTCCGATCGCCGCTTGGTCGGCGGCGGTAGCGATTTGGGGGCGGCGCTCGAGTTGGCATTCCAAACGGTGGCCGCCGCGGGCGCTGCCAAGCCTACCGCGGTGCTGGTATTGTCGGATGGCGAAGACTGGGGCGGTCAAGTCGAGGCTCAAATGGAGCAATGCAAAGAGCAAAACTTGGTGGTGAATTGCGTCGGTTTTGGCTCGCCTTTGGGCAGTAAAATTCCGTTCGACGGAGCTTTCCTCCAAGATGCCAACGGCGACGACGTCATTACCGCCCTTCAAGCCGACCGCCTGCAGCAAATCGCGGCGCAGACCAATGGCATTTATCTTCATGCCGACGCCCTTCACGGTGCATCCTCACAGCCAGCGGGTGGCGCGCAAATGCTGCTTGACCGCGCCGCCATCCAACCGCCAAAATCCAACTCCAACGAAGCAGACCCCGCCCTTGCTGACCTCAGTCATGGCTTGGCCAACCGCTTTCAATGGCCTTTGGCACTCGCCTGCTTCTTTTGGTTGATGGAGCTACTTGCCGCACTGCGGCGTCGGAAATGAAAATTCTCTTTTTGCTGCTGCTGATTGCCGCCGACCCCTGGGCCGATGGCGTTCGCGCTTATCGACAGCAGAACTGGACCGCGGCGTGGAAGCACTTCGAAGTCGCTGCAGCGGAATCGCCGGTCGACGTCGACCTAGTCTGGAATCAAGCGCTGACCGCATTGCAGCTGGAAAAATGGGATGCTTGCTTACAGCTCGCGCAAAGCTTGGCTTCGTCTCAACGCCGTGGTTTTTTGATGGCGGAGATGAGTTGGCGACAGAGTGCATCGCAAGTGCAAACGTTGGCGCTGTCGAGCCTGCCGTTGGAGCAAGTGGAAGCCAAACATGTGCGCGCGCTGCAATCTGCGTTGCGCCATGCTCAACGTGCTCAGGCGCTATGGAAGGGTTTGACGAAGAGTCCAGATTCAATGGAGGTTGAAGAAGCGTTGAATGTTCAAGGCAAAAATCAACGTGCGGCTGCCATTGCCCAAACCAATCATCGGCGAGCGGCTGCCAAGGTGGAGCAGTTGCAGCAAAAACTTAAGCAGTGGCAGCAGCAGCTTGCGAAGAAGAATGGAAGTGATCCGCCACCGCCGCCGCCGGACAAAATTGATCCAAATGCTCCACCGCCGCCGCCCGATCAGCAGCCAAAAATGACCATGCAAGATCAGCAAGACTTGTTGGACAAACTGCAAAATCGGCAAAAGAAAAAGGTCGTCGTGCGCGAGCGCAACGCAGGCAAGACCAAGCCTGGAGGCAAGGACTGGTAATGATTGCTTTCCTCCTTAGTCTGCTTGCCATCCTCTCGGGGGTGCCGCAAACCCAAACTCACACCCAATCCCAGAGCAAAGTCCAAGGCGGTGCGCCACAACCACCTCAAGTCCAAGACGAAGCTCTCCAACCGATCCAAGTCGACGTTACCCGTGCCGATGGCCAGGTGCTTGATGCAGAAGTTTTTGTCGGTCAGCGCCTGCATCTGCAGTTGGATTTGTGGATGGACGTTGAATTCCAGCAACAGCAGTTGGTTTCTTTCTTCCGCCAGCCGCTGGATCTGCCGGTCGAGGTGCAGTGGCTGACTACGGACGACGTTGCTGACCACGCGGGTCAATGGAGCATCGGCGACTCTTCTTTCACGCCCACTTCGTCCACCGCTCAAGTCAGCTTGGTGTGGAATGGCAAGTTGCATCAAGCCCAAGTGTTGGCCGATCGATTGCACCAAGGGCGGCGTCAGCATGGCTATCGATTGCATTGTTGGGTTGAGCTGGAAGCAGCGGGGGAGTGCGTGCTTCCTGCGGCGGAAATTCGCTACGGTTTCGCCACCCGTTTCCGCGATGATTTGATCAATGGTCGCGTCGCCGAAGATCAACAAACTGGGAATCAAAAGGGGCCGAGTTGGAAGTGGCAGACGTCCGCCTTGCCCGAAAAGGGGCGGCCGATGAGTTTTACTGGGGCGGTCGGTCGATTTGGCATGACCGCCGGATTGCGCGAAAACCCCACCAGCCTTTCTTTGGTGTTGAGCTTGCGCGGCGACGGCAATTGGGGTGGATTTGCGCCGCCGCCGTGGCCAGTGGACAGCGGTTTTCATTGCTTGGGTATCGCCGAAGAGGTTGACGCCGATCCAAGCATCCGCCGCTTGATCTATGACCTGCAACCGCTGAGGCCGGAGCTGACTTTGCCGAAGGTCCCATGGAGCTACTTCGATCCGACTTGGCCGGCGGGCTATCGCCAATTGTTCAGTGCCGAATTGGAATTGCCCCCAGCTTTCACCGCCCCAGCTGGCGACCTGCTGCCCGCCTCGGCTGATCAACCTTTAGTTTCGAATGACCCGCTTTCGGCCTCCAGCGAAACAGCGGACGAATCCAACGGCCTAACATCGACCGTGATCACCGTACTCCTGCTGTTCCCTTGGGCACTGCTCGCCGCGGTGCTTTGGCGGGTGAATGTTTGGCGCAAGAAATTGCTTCGCAAAAACCATCCGCAAGAGCAACCCTTCCAACTCGCTGAGCAAGACCAGTCGCAACAATGGGAAGCCGATGCCCAACGGTTGGCGGTGGAGCTGGCAATGAAGTTGAGATGTCAGCCAGCTGCACTTGTGTGCCCAAATTTGGAACAACGATTGCGGTCGATCGGCTTGGAGCCCGCTTTGGCCAGCGATGCCGCCAGCACTTTTGAGCATCTGATCGCTGCGCGCTACGGTGGGCCCAGCGGCGCTCAGCTCACCGCCACCATCGATCCTCTTTTGGCCAGATTGCGTGCCGCCTCCTCCCAGACATGATCTTTCTGCTGCTCACTTGGATTGCTTCTGCTGCCCCGGTCAGTTCTACCCAAGCCCAAGATCGCCCCAATATTCTTTGGATCACATCCGAAGACAATGGGCCGCAACTTGGATGTTATGGCGACCCGCAAGCACGCACCCCCAATCTTGACGCCCTCGCCGCCCGTGGCATGCGCTTTGACCACGCTTGGTCCAACGCTCCTGTTTGCGCGCCCGCTCGCACCACCATCATCACCGGCGTTTATGCATCCAGTTTGGGGGCTCAGCACATGCGAAGCCGAGTGCCGTTGCCGAAGGGCTATGTGCTATTCCCGCAACTGTTGCGGCAAGCTGGTTATTTCTGCAGCAATCGCTCCAAAACCGACTACAACCTGACCGGCTACGGCCAAGTGTGGGATCAAAGCAATCGCCAAGCCCATTGGCGCGGCCGACGTCCAGGTCAGCCGTTTTTTGCAGTCTTCAATTTCACCACCACCCACGAAAGCGCAACTCGTCGCCAGCCTCATCAGGCGGTGCAAGATCCAGCAACAATTCAGCTGCCCGGCTACTTTCCAGACTTGCCGGAGGTCCGCCAAGGGTGGGCGCAGTACTACGACCAAATGGCGGTGATGGACGGTCAGGTTGGCAGCGTCGTCCAACAACTCGCCGATGACGGCCTTGCCGACGACACGATTATCTTTTACTTCGGTGATCATGGCCCTGGCTTCCCGCGCGGCAAGCGCTGGCCAGGGAATTCCGGCATGCAGGTGCCCTTGATCGTTTACTTCCCGCCGCGCTTCCAACATCTGGCGCCAAAGGGCTATCCCATTCAACCGGCTGTGAGTCAGGGGGCGAGTACCGGAGTTGGCGATGTTGCGGCCAGTCAGGAACTGGTCGGCTTTGTGGATTTGGCGCCGACCTTGCTGTCGTTGGCGGGGGCGGAGTTGCCGGAATATTTGCAAGGGCGGGCTTTTGCTGGGACGAAGCGGGCGGATCCCCCGGACTATTTACACGGCTTTCGCGATCGTATGGATGAACGCTATGACATGTGCCGAAGCGTGCGCGATCCTCGCTACGTTTACATCCGCAATTATCATCCGCGACTTCCGCATGGCCAGCACCTGAACTATTTGTTCCAAACGCCAACCACGCAGGCTTGGCGGCGCGAGTTTGATGCTGGCAGCTTGAAGGCTGAGCACGCCCAGTACTGGTTGCCACGTGCCAAAGAAGAGTTGTATGACCTGCAAAACGATCCGTTTGAGCTTCATAACTTGGCGACGAACGAAGCTCATCAAGCGGTCTTGTTGCGCATGCGCAGGGCCAATCAAGATCACATGACAAGAATTGGCGACCTCGGAATGGTGCCGGAAGCCGAGATGCATCGGCTTGCGGCTGGTCAGTCGCCGCGGGATTGGATGCCAGAGGAGCTGCCAGCAAGTGTGCAGCAATACTGGCGGATTCAAGCCTACTTGGAGCAGCCCAAAGTGTTGAGTTCGACCGAACTTCAGTGGCTGAAAGATCATCTCGTTGACCCTAGCCACAGCCTAAACGTTGCCGCAGCCGAGGTGCTGGCGAGCTGCACTTTGGCCGATTCCACGGAATCAAGCGCCGTGCATCGACAGGCCCGAAGCCGCTTGTTGGAGCTTGCTGACCCACGTCGCCAGCCGTTTTTTGCTTCGGTTGCCGCCTGGAACGCGATGCAACGGGTGGAGGGGTGGACCGCAACCGAGTTGCAAGTCATCGCCAAGTTGGCGACCAAGCCGGAATCCATACCGAAGGTGTTGAGCAATTACTTGCCTCGTTTGAGAGAGCGGTTCATGCAAACCCATGAAGCCGACCAAAAGGTCGGTAACGATGAATAATTGTTCATTATTTTTCAAAGGAACTGGGCGTAACCACTGCTCAAAATTCGGTTTATGGTAAGCATGTCCGGTTACTCCAAGCTCGGTCGCAAGTTCCTCCAAGGGATTGCAAGACTGCGTTTGTGGAAACCGGCAGTTTTGTATTTTGAAGCGGCGGCCAAAGACCAAGGAGCCGAGGACCTACTGCATCGCGCGATCATGCTTGCCCCATCGTGGGCTGCGCCGCACCTGTTGTTGGCGCAGATCGCTGAGCGCCGTGGCTCGAAGGACGAGCAAGAACATCACTTGTGGATGGCGCTGCAATGCAAACCGAATCTCGAAGAAGCCGAAGCCCAGTTGATGAAACTGCGTGCGTGGCGCCACGAACCGGTTATGCGTGGCTGGCATTTGTACTACTCGGCGCAGCCAGCCCAAGCGATCCGAGCTTTTGAAGAGGCTCAGAATCAGTTAGGCCAGCGCGTCGCCGCCGATGCTGCCGCCGAGATTTCTGCCGGGCTTGGCTGGAGTTGGCACGCGCAGCAAGCTTGGGATCGTGCCGGGCAATGTTTTGATCATGCAGTGCAAACCGATGATCAGCTTGCTCATGCATGGAAAGGTTTGGGGTTGTGTCGCTATCACCTCAATCAACTCCCCCAAGCCGAACTCGCTTTCGACCGCGCTCTGCAAATCAACGCCCGAGCCGTCGACGTCGTCGCTTTGCTCGGCTGGTGTGCTTACGCTGCCAACGATTTTGCAACGGCATTGCGACGCTTTGAAGCAGCTCTCGAGCAAAATCCGTTGCTAGGCGACGCCTGGTGGGGGCTCGCTTGGTGCCAGTGGCGCGACCGCAATACCGAAGCGGCAGGCCACGCATTGATCCAAGCGCGCAAGTGGGCACCGGATCACCCGAGCGCCACCAAAGCCGTCGCCGTTTTTGAACGCGACCCTGCTTATGCAGAGTTGTTGCAACCTGCCGTCAGCGTGGAGCAGGGCGTCGATGGCGCCGAAGAAAGCTTGTCTTCCCCTTTGTGGGATGCGTTGCAAGCTCTGCAAGAGGGCCAGCTGGATCTGGCTTGGGAGCTGCTTCAAGGCGGAGCCATGGCTCAGTACCCAGCTTGGCAAGTCGAGCTGTTGCGCGGCCGAGTGCAGCAAGCCAGTCACCAAACCGATGCTGCCATTCACCACTTGCAGGCAGCCCGCCAGTCCGCCCCGCACCGCGCCGACGCCGCCCACGAACTTAGTCGCTATCTCAACCAACTCAACCGCGAGGACGAGGCCCAGGATCTCCTCCAGCAATACCCAAAACAAATGCGCACGGCATGAAACTAAAGCCACACATTCAATGGAGTTCCACTCCCGGTTCCGGGTTCTTGTTCGACCCACAGACCGGCAGTTTGTTCGCTCTTAACCGAACCGCACATCAAGTGCTGCGGGCAATGGAGCATTGCGACAACCGCAACCAAATCGTCGATCACTTGTTGGCCGCACACCCAGATACCCCAAACGACGATGGCCCCAGCTTGTCGCTAGTTGCCCTCGCCGATGACCTCGCCGCCTTCCTGCAGCTGCTGCAGGATCAAGACCTCGTGCACCACCGTTGAACCGCAAGCAACCATGAGTTCCTCCGCCTCCGACAAGCCCGTTGTTGCGGTTACCGGTCTAGAAGGCCGCGAGAATCCATACCCCGGTGCTGCCATCGCCCGCGCTTTGCGAGCCGCTCGCGGCGATGACATCCGCATTGTTGGCTTAACTTACGAGCCAACTTTGACCGGTTGCATGCGCGCCGATTTGTTCGACGACATTTACACCACTCCCATCCCGGGCGATCCGGCTGCGGTTTTGCTGCGCCGTTTGTATGAGATCCACGAGCAACAAGCGATCGATTTGTTAATCCCCGCTTTGGACTCTGAGCTTGCCGTTTTCGCCCGCCATCGCAGCGCCATGCAAGAACGCGGGATTCGCAGTTTTATCCCCTCCGCCGAGTCGGTGATGGCCCGCTACAAACAGCGGCTATGGAACTGGGCGCGCAAACACGGGTTGTCTAGCCCGCGCACTGAAGTGGTGACCGATCCGCGTACCTTTTGGCAGCAAGAGGATTGGCACTTCCCGTGTTTCCTCAAAGGTTCTTTGGCCGACGCGGTCAAAGTTGAAAGCCAAGAGGAGGCCGAGGTGGTTTACCACCGCTTAGCCGCCCGCTGGGGCTACCCAGTACTCGCTCAGCAAATGCTGCACGGGGAGGAATACGATATTTGCGCCGTAGCCGATGACGTCGGCGAGCCGGTTGCAATGGTTCCCATTCGCAAGACGGTGCTCAGCGCTGCGGGGAAAGCGATCGGCGCCGAAGTTGTGGATTGCCCCGAGGCATTGGCAGAAGGGCGACGGATTTTGAAGGCTTTGCGCTGGCGTGGACCGCTGGAAATTGAATTGATGCGCGAGCACTCGAGCGGACGTTTTTACCTCATCGAAGTCAATGCTCGCTTCCCCGCATGGATTGGTATTTGCGCTCAAGTCGGCGTCAACTTGCCAGATCTTTTGGTGCGCCTCGCTATGGGCGAACCGCTGCCGGAGCAACGGCAGCCACGTGAAGGAACCGCGTTTTTGCGTAGTTCCCGCACAACTCTTTCTCGCGTCGAGGATCTCGGCGCTTTGATGGCCTGCGGACACTTTCAACACCGAGGCGACGGATGAATCTATTCCTGACTCTGCTTTTTCTGCTGACCCCAGCGCCGCAACAAGACAGCCAAGATGCGTGGGCGCTGTTCCGTAGTCGCGACTACGTGCGCGCGCTGGAACGCTTCGAAAAGAAGGAAGCAAACCTCTATCCAAACTGGGAAGTGGTGCACGACGCCATGGGTTGGTGTCATTATTTCCTAGAGGATTACTCTGCCGCCGAGAGCAAGTTTCAAAAGGCGCTAGAGTTGAATCCGAATTACAAGTGGAGCTTGGACGGCTTGCAGGCCTTGGCCGATTTGAAAGCGGCACCGTTGCAGCAAGCGCAAGAGCTGTTGCGCTCGGGTAGCTACAGCGAAGCACGCGCGTCGTTCCAACGCATTCAAGAGGGCTTGACCATTGCGCCGTCGTCGGCGGTGGTTGCGGCAATGATTGGCGAGGCTTGGTGCTTGCACGGCTTGGGGCGTTATAAAGAAGCCAAAGCTCAGTTCCGGGCGGCCCTGAAAAAGAAGCGCGGCGACGGCGAGTGCTACTTTGGAATCGGCTATTGCGATTACGCTTTGATGGACTATCGCAACGCCATCGCCTCACTTGAGCTTGGGCTGAAAGCGTCGCCCGGAGACTTTACTGCGAAGCTGACGATCGGCTGGAGCTATTACTGGCGGGAGAAGTATGCCAAAGCCTTGGATGCTTTTGATCAAGCTCGCGGCATGAACGCCGAAGGCTATGGCGCGTGGTCAGGGCGTGGTTGGAGTTTATACCGATTGGGTGACAAAGCTGGCGCCCTTCAGGCATTTGAAACGGCAGTCAGAATTTCGCCATACGCTTTCCGCGCCGAATTGCGACAGATCGCAGAAACCGAAACGGGTTGGCAAAATCTCAGTCAACAAGTTGCATGGTCCGCCTTGCGGCTACAGCTGAATTCATGGGCACAAACTGAATTCGAAACTTTGCTTGCCCGCAACCCTGCCGACGGCGATGCTCAAGCGGGGTTGGCCTTCACTCACTTTCGCCAAGGCTCTTATGAGCTAGCGCTGGAGCAAATCGAAAAGCTGCGTTCGCGGAGTAACTTGCTCGGTCCATGGACCTTCCCGGTGTTAGTCGCCGACGGCACCACGGTCGACGTCGCCATGAACTTGCTGAGCTTGCAAAGTTGGTGCATGCTGCGACGAGGGAATACGGTGGGTGCTTTGCAAGGTTTCCGTCAAGTGCGCCGCGCTTTTCCTGAATGGGTAGACGCTGCCTGTGGCGAGGGGTGGACGTTGTACTCTCAAGGGGATTACGCGGGTGCCGAGGCGGTCTTCGCGGCTGCCCAAATTTTGCAAGCTGGTTACCCCGATGCCACCTCTGGAACCACTGCGGTGCAGAGTTGGCGCTACCAACAGTACAACGAAGCCTGGGAATTCCTTTACGCCGGTTCCAATGCTGCCGCTCGCAGTGCATTTGAAGCGCTGTTGCAACAAGATGGCCATCGCTTTCCCAAGGAGCGCAACGACCTCTTGCACGCTTCGATTGGCTGGACCTGGATGAATGAAAACCAATGGCGGCAAGCGGAGCAAGCCTTTGAGCGTTCGATTCAGTTGGCGCCCGCTTCCGGCTTGGGCTTGCGCGGTTTTGCCAAGCTGCGCATGAAACAGCAGAAATGGGACCAGGCGGAGCAGAAGTATCGGGAAGCTTTAAGGGCTGGCGGTTTAAGTGATGCGGCCGAAGCCAACGCCGAGCTGGGGTGGTGTCACTTGCGTCAAAATGAATTTTTAGCTGCAAGTAAAGCCTTCGAGTTGGCACAAGAGTTGGATCAAAACTGCGCTACCGCCTTGGCTGGAATGGCGACGCTGCAATTGGAGCGGGAGCAAGTTGTGGAGGCGCGCGTGACCTGGGAACGAGCGCTTTCCTTGAACCCTAGTTTGGGCGAGCAGTGGAATTTGGCTGGCCAAATCGACGAGCATGAAGAGCTGCAAAAACTGCACAGTGCGTTGGGTTGGGCTTGGTATTACCGCTCCCAATACTCGGCGGCCGAAAAACAGTTTTTGCTCGCCCGCCAGAAGGATCCGAACGAATACAGCGTGCTGCGCGGCTTGGGCATGTTGATGCTCGAAACTTCTCGCGTCGATCAAGGCGCGGAATATTTGGCCGTGTATTTGGAGCGCAGTCCCGAAAGCGAAAACCCATGGGGCGTTTGGTCGAACACTCGATCGACGTTGGCGTGGGCGCTTTACGGCCAAGGCCAATACAAGGAAGCGATCAAGCACTTCCGCGCCCTTGGTGAATTGCATCGCGGACAAAAAACTCGCTATGCCGACGCTTACGATGGCGCTGGTTGGTGCTTACTCAAGCAAGGCAAGTACGCCGCGGCGCGCAAAGAGTTCTTGAAAGCAATCGAGATCTCGCCACGCCATGAAAGCAGCTTGCTCGGCTTGGAGGCCGTTGCGGAGGGGAACCAATGAATCGCATTCCAATTGCCGTCGTTGGCTTAGCCGACGGTCCTGAGGCGGCTGCCGGAGTCAGCTTGTTGCAATGCCTGCCTCCACACCGATTCCAGCGCATCGGCATCATTGCCGACGCCACCGAAGCTGGCGCTCATCAGCCGCGATTACTCGATAAGGTCGCGCACTTGCCACCGCCAGCGGATCCGTCGTTCTTGCCAGCCATGCTTGACGTCATTGCCGCCTTTGGAGTGCGGGTGATTTTGCCGGGCACCACCGCGATCGCGCAAGACTTGCAAGCCTACGCTGCGGATTTTGCCTTGCGTGGAGCGGTGGTCTTGGCGGCGACTAGCGCCATGCAAATGAACCAGCGCCTAACTGTTGCCGCTGGCCAAGCCGCGTTGCCGATGGAAAGCATGGACGAAGTTGCTCATTCACCAGAATGTTTGGCTGGATTGCTGCAAAACGATCGCGGTTTACGCAAAAAGAGTTTCGATTCTTGGCAGGCGCTGCGGGCGGTTGAAAAACTCAGCGACTGCAGTGTCTGGCTTTCGCCCTGGGATGGTCAACACGCTTACGAAGCCGTCGTCATTCCAAACCTGGCTAGCCAAATCATTGCCAGCGGCAGCGTGCGCGTGCTCGCCGACGACGACAACTTGCGCCCGTGGATGGCGGTCAGCATGGAGAGTGCAGAGTTGGATGCATTGCTGCAAAGGGCTTGCCTGGAGCTGCGCCTCGACGGCCCAGCACACTTTCTGTTGCAGCGCAGTCATTCCCAATTCAAGATTGCCGCCGTAGCCGCTGGATTTCCTATGTGGATGGAAATCACCCGCGCTGCAGGGCCCGATCTGCTCGGCATTGCCGTCGACCAAGCGCTGGGAGAGGCGCCTGCGTCACTGGATCGGGTGCAGCGACTGCCTGCCGGAATTTTGTTCTCGCAATCTGCCGAGGACTTGGTTCTCAACGACCAGCACCCATTGGCCGCGCAACTCAAACCTTCCAACTCCTGATCGCACCCAGGACCTTCCACCCAACTGAGAGATGACTGATTACCCCCAATCTTCCTTGCCGCCTGAATCGCCGGAGCTGTATTCCGCAGTTGCTGGTCCCGTCGGCCGCCCACCTGGACCCGAGCGCCGCATTCCAGCGATGCCCGAGGTCGCTGGCCACGACGTCAAAGATTTGGTGCAGCGTTTTGGTAGCCCGCTTTGTGTTTTCGATGAAAGCAAGTTGCGCGCCGCCTACCAACGCATGATTTCTTCCTTTCGCGCCGGTTGGGAGGATACCTACATTGGCGCTTCGGTTAAGACCAACTACCTTTCGGCGGTGGTTGCCACCTTTCGCTCCGAGGGTGCATGGGGCGAGGTCGTTTCGGGGTTTGAATACCGGCTGTGCCGCGACCTCGGCATCCCCGGGGATCAAATCTTGTTCAACGGACCCTGGAAGACAGATGATGATCTTCGAACCGCTTTCGCGGAGGGTGCCAAAGTAAATCTAGATGGCGACGACGAGCTTGAGCGGGTGGTGCGCCTTGCCGCTGAGTTTGAGCGGCCAGTTGCGGTTGGACTGCGGGTGAATATGCAAGTGAACTATCCGCCGTGGGACAAATTTGGTTTTGGTTTGGAGAATGATCACGCGCTTGAGGCGGCGCGACGCATTGCCCAAGAACCGAAGCTGAAGTTAGAAGGTTTGCACTTGCATATCGGTACTTACATTCCGGATCCGGAGTTGTACGGACGCGGAATCGAGCAGTTGGTCCAGCTAGCTTTGCGCTTGGAGCGCGAACTGGACGTGGAGATTGCTCACCTGGATTTGGGTGGGGGATACGCCACTCGCAATACCTTGCACAACACCATGCTTCCCGGGGAAGCGGTTTGCGCGACGCCCGAAGAATATGCCGCTGCCATTACCGCACCACTGCGCAAGGCTGCTGATCAATTCAAAAAGCCGCCGCGCTTATTCCTTGAGCCTGGGCGGATTTTGGTCGATGAGGCCGCCACCATGATCACTACGGTATGCGCCGTAAAACGCATTTCTGGGCAACAGAAAGCTGCGTTGGTGGATTGCGGCGTGCACGTCTTGCCGACCGCTTATTGGTATGACCACGAAGTGCACCCGGTGGAGGACCACGGTTTCGGGGTCGAAGATTACAAGTTGGTCGGTCCGCTGTGCATGCAGATCGACGTACTACGCCAAAGTGTCAAGCTACCGGCTTTGCGAGCGGGAGACATGTTGGTCATTCGCGACGTCGGCGCCTACAACTTCTCGCAGTCGATGCAGTTCATTTACATGCGGCCGAATTACGTCTTTGCGCATGAGGGTGGCGTCAGCGTGGTGCGGGGGGTGGAATCGGATCAAGATGTGCGCGGTCAAGAATGTTTGCCGCAACACCTGATTAATCCCGAAACCCAAGGTTCTTTTCTCAATCGAAGCGAAAGCTAAATAACTGAGAATACCCGCAGCAATGGCTGACTCTCCTGGACTTCCGCCAGCCGTTCCTCGGCAACAGGAGGACTTTTACCGGTCCTTCCTGACCGGATACGGGGCGTTGTTCTTCGCTCCGACGCCGGTGGCGGGCGCTTTGTTCTTGTTGGCAACCTTTGCCGCCGGTGCTTTGGCGGGAACTGCGGTCATGCTGGGATTGTTGGCGGCAACAGCCACCGCCCATTTGCTCAAACGCGAACGTGCCGAAATTGAACATGGTTTGTATGGCTTCAACGGCGCACTGATGGCTTTTGCCGCGCTGTCGCTTGATGCAGACACCGATTTGTTGCTGCTGCTGATCCTGCCTACGGCTGCATTGACCGCGCGCATAACCGCTTGGATGTTAGATAGCCGCTGGTGCCGCCAATGGCAGTTGCCGACGTTGTCGCTACCGTCGATTGTCGTTGGTTTAGTGCTGGCCATCGCTCTTCATTCTTGGGCGGAGGCCGAGACTTTCAATGGCGCGATGCTGCCAGCCTTCTTGCAAGCCGGAGATTGGGGCAATCCAGTTTTTTACCAAAGCAACATGTTCGACGCCGTCGCCGACGTCCGTCCGCAGTTGCCGGTATTTGCTTTGTTTGTGCTTGGTTTTGGCCTTTACTCGGCCAGCTTGTTGCTCTACCTGATGATGGGGCTGGCGGTTGGCGCTTGCGTTGGCTTCGTCGGTTTGGGTTGGTTGGGAGCTTTCCAATTTCAATTTGTAGTGGTCACTGCATTGCCTACTTATCTGGCAATTTCCGCCGTCTTTTGCGTGCGTAGTTTGGCGGCGCATTTGTGGGCTGCTCTTGCAGTGATGGTGTCGCTACCTGTTTGGTTTTACCTGGGCCTGTTCCTCACTGACCACAGCTTGCCGGTGCTGACCTTACCGTTCTGGCTGACGACCACAGGTTTTTTAGCATTGCTCCGCCGCATGCAGCACGGTGCCGAACCCACTTCCAAGTGGATTCCACAATTGGTGCCGCTCCATCGCGTCGGCAGTGCGACCGAGGCCGTGCGCTGGCAAAAAGGGCGGCGTTTTGGTTGGAACTACTGGCAAGACATTGAACGCTTGAACGACCGCGACTGGCGCGACTTCAGTGGCGAAGAACGGATGGAACGCGGTCGCAGTTTGGTGCGCAAGAGCAAGCGCGTGGTTCTGTTGACGGGAGCTGGCATCAGCACCGAATCCGAAATCCCGGATTACCGCAGCGGCGCGATTGCCTGGAAGCAATACGACACCAGTCATTTCCGTTGGAAGCAGTTTTTGGCGTCGGAGCAAAGCCGGCAGAAATACTGGGAAATGAGCCAAGACTTTTACCTGACCTTGCGCACCGCCGAAGCCAATGCTGGTCATCACGCCATTGGCGAACTGCACCGACGAGGAAAGCTGCAAGCCGTCGTCACCCAGAACGTCGATCGACTCCACCAAGCGGGCGGCGTGCCAGCGGGTTCGGTGATCGAAATCCACGGCAACGAGCATTCGGTTCATTGTTTGAACTGCGGCCAAGAATATTCGCGCGACGAAATCTACCGCTGGATCGTCGACGGCGTTCAAGTTCCCTATTGCACCTTGTGCCAAGGCATCCTTAAACCCGATTCAGTCGCTTTCGGTCAACCCATGCCCGAGCAATCTAGCGCCCAAGCTCTGCAGGCAATCCAAAACTGCGACTTACTAGTCGTCGCTGGCACTAGCTTGGAAGTGCAACCCGTCTCCACCTTGCCTTTGCTCGCTTTACGAGCCGCTAAACCTCTCATCCTGGTCAACCTGCAACCCACCGA
>CAZMDZ010000052.1:0-15282 GCA_964565175.1 uncultured Planctomycetales bacterium | reverse complement strand
GCCGCCAAGTATTCTTTGGCCAACTTCAATCCCGCATTGCGCTCTTGCTCGGCTAACGCCACCGCTTGTTGAGCCGCCTGAACTTCAGACACCTTGACCAATCCTTTGGCTTGCAAGGGTTCCAAGCGCACCGCCGTTTGACGGGCAGCATCTAACCGAACCTGTGCTTGATCGGCCGTCGCATTGGCCTCGACCTCCTTGTTGTGCAACTCCACCTGTTGCATCGCCAATTCAATCTGCAAAGCCTCGCGCGCCGCTTGGTTGGCAACCCATTGGGCGACGTCACCGGTGGTCAAGGGCGGCTCCAAATAGCCAAGCACCTGGCCTTTCTGCACAGCATCGCCAATGTGCGGCAAATGTTCGCCCTGGGGTGCAATTAAGCGCCCGCCCAACGGCGACGACACTAACGCAATCGAGTGATTGATCGCTTCAACTTCCCCCGGCACCTGCAGGCGCTGAGTCAGCGAACGCCTCCCAACCAGATCTGTGCCCAAGCCGACTTTCCACTGCTGCTCCATGAGCATGTGCACGATGTCGGCGCCTTCGTGATCGTGGACGGCCATGCCCGCGTGGGCAGCGTCGTGATCTTGATAAACCTCGATCGCGGGCAGCTCAAAGCGCACCGTGCGCTCCGCCGATTCCCAGGTCAAGGACCACTGGAGTTGCTGCGGCTGGCTAAAAATCATCACCGGCAAAAACAAGCCTGCCTGCTCCGGCTTCTGGGCGATGGCTTCTTTCGCCTCGCCCGCACCAGATCGAAACTCAATGCTGACGGCACCTTCGTCGATCGGCGAGCCGTCGGCGAGGTCGGTCAAATGCACGGCAAACTTAGCGCCGACGCCCGCTTGCAGTTGCGGATAGTCAATGAACAAGCAAAGGCCATCTTGGAACTGGGTAACGGTAGCCGAGTGGTGGGCGGCAGCGTCGGGTTCGACGGCGTTGGCTGGGGCGAGATCAGTAGGCTGACAGGACGCAGCACCCAGCGCCAAACAGATTGCGCCGAAGGTGCCCGCCATGCGGGAACGGGTAATTGGAGTCATGGAATCGAGGAAGCAAGGGTGGATCAAGCACCGACCTGGCCGTCATCAACATTCGACTTGCCAGAGCGGGGTAGTTCTAGATCAAACCCGTGCAGGAGGTCCTCGGGACCCGTAGATCCGCGTTGGCGTTGACACCCATTCGATGTCAAACTCCAATTCGCTCACGCTCCAGCTTCCGTCTTCCAGCGCTGGGACGACGGTGCTGGGCACCGGCATGCTCAGTGGCTCACAAATCCGAATTTGAATCGGTTGCAAGCGTTGCACGAAATACTGGCATCCATGGTCATGATCGGGGTCATGGTCATGGCCGCCCAAGTGCTGATGGGCGTCGGCAGACTTTTCTTCGCACCCTGGCAATGGATGGCGATGCTTGCCATCCCCGTGGTCATGCCAATCGCTTTCCTCGTATTGCTGAAGCACGCAGTCGCCGAGGAGGGAATGGTGCTCTTCCAGCACCATATGGGCTGGCAAATACAAGACCTGCAGGACAAACGCACCAAGCACCGCGAGCAGGGAAATGAACCCTAGCTTGCTGTGACGAGTGGTTGGCAGGAGTTGAGGCATCGGAAATCCGGCCGGAGCATACCACAAAAAGAAAACGTCGACAGCTGGGATAGCTGTCGACGCTTGGTTACGGCCGGTTGTGTGCAGGCGGCTTCTGCCACCTTGAACCGTATTACACAATGGTTTCGATGTGGACTTGGGAAGTCTTTCCTTCGTCGTCAATCGCTTGTAGGAACACGGAAAGGCCTACATACCGAGCCGGCACGAATGCGCGGAAGGTTGCAGTCCCTGCGCGGCCAGCATTGCGGCTGACCACTTCTACGCCGTTGTCCACATCAAGCAACCCGTAGGCGGACGAGGTACTGCCAAGGTCGGAACCGTTGAACAGGTGTACTCGAATGCCCGGGGTGGAGCCGGTGGAAGCAGCGTTTGCCATGGTACCTGCAGTCAGGGGGCCGTTGACGTGGAGGAACAGGTCCGAGGTCGTCGTATTGAGCTGCGAGACGGCAGCCCCGGCGATTCCAAGCAGGATCACCGGGACGAGTCCCATCAGCTTCTTAGGGAGAATGAAGCGCATGGCGTTAGGAGTAAGGGGAAAAGGGAGTTGGCCTACAGAATGGTTTCTGTATGCACAGGTGACAGCTTGCCGTCACCATCGATGCACTGCAGGTAGACCGTGAATCCAGACAGCGCCGGACGCACGTACTTGCTGAAGGATGCAACACCGGAAGCACTTGCGTTACGACTTGCCAAGCGACGGCCGTTGTTGACTTCCAAGACACCGTATGGCGTGGTCGTTGAACCCGGACCGGAGCCGTTGTACAAGTAAACGGTAGTACCGGGATTGGAACCCGAGGTCAGTGCGCTGTTGGTGGAACCAGAAGTCAGCGGGCTGCTGACGTTCAAGGTCAACTCGTAACCACCACCGACTTCGAAGTTACCGACCCACGTACGCCATCCACTGACGCGGTACTCGTGGTGGCTCCAGAACGAACCTGGTGCCGTTGGGTCTTCTTCCAAACCAGCGTAGTCACCCCAGCGCGAACCCGTTTCCGGGCTGGTGCTGATTTGCATCTCTTGGTAGTCCTGCAGCGTGCCGGCTGGATCGCCAGCCAAACGCCAGGCGCGGTTGACACCAATGTACTGGCTCGAAGACGACTGGTTGTACGCAATCGCCATGTTGCCTGCGGCATCGACGTTGATGTCACCGAACCAGGTGTAAACACCGGAGCCCGCGTTGACGTAACCACTATCCAGCAGCGTCGGCGTGCCGCCCGATGGCCAACCGTTGAGGTTGATCTTGTACCAACGCACTCGGGCAACACCGCCATTGGCGACGTTGTGACAGAGGTAAAGAATGCCGTCACGCTTGACACCGTTTTTGATCCGGTGATCGATGGTGTCGGCGCGGTTAGACGTACCGAGTTGGGCTGCGTCCGGCGGGTTACTGAAGCTCCCAACATTGATGTTGTAGCTGTTCAGCGTGGCCGATCCAGTTGGATCACTAATCGCGTAGAGCTTGAGGTTCGGCGAGCCTGCAGCGTAAGAGCTAGCGAAGTATCCGGTGCCCTCTGCGTCGTAGTTTCGCGTCGCACCATTCGAAATGATGCCGCCAGTTGTGTTCACCGAAGTCAGGCTTACCGGCGAGCCAGTCAGCATGGCCGACTTATCCATGACGTGAACGTTGTTGCCGCCACCGCCGAAGCAGTCTGCGACCAGGAAGTAAGCATCCTGAGAAACGCCCAAGTTCGGGAAGTCAATGAAGCCACAGATCGAACTGACGTCAAAGCGGTACTTGTGCCAGCTTCCGTTCGGGTCACCATCGTCAGAAACCGCGATGTTGAAGAAATCGCCATTGCCTTCGTGCTCAACCGCTGCGACGACATAACGGTCGACGTCTTGGTCGTACAACGCAACCGGGTCAAAGACAAAGCCGTTGGTACCGAACCAAGACTCGAGGCCAGTGGTAAAGGTGTTGGTTCCCGACTTGTCGTAGAACTTCATGTCGACGTTGGCAACAACAACCACGTGGTTGGTACCGACGGCCAGATCTGGGTCAGGCGGGTTCCAGCCAGTGCCACTTGGGAAGCCATCAAAACCGAAGTCCGGACCAGCCGGGCCGCGTGGGGCGTGCTTGGCGGTCGGGTCCCAGTTCGGGTCCCACTCAGGCGGAGCCAGTTGGCTGTTGACATCATCAAGCTTGAGATGCTCAAGCGCAGCCTTGGGCTCGATCACGGGTGCAGCAGCAACTTGCAGCTCTTCCGGGACCATTAGGGTCAGGCCAATGCCTTTGCCATCGCCGTCGGTCTTGCCGTACCAAGTCATCGCAATCTGATCTTGCGCAGACCAAACCAAGTGCTTAGCGTTTTTGCCGACGCGCAAGTCTTGCACGCCTTCATCGTTTTGATTCAAGCGCTCAATCTCACCTACCGGTTGACCGGCGGCATCGAAACGCTGACCCAAAATCGACACGTGACGCAGGCGACGGTTGTTGTCGTTCATCGTCGACGGCTGATGCTGGTTAAACGCCACCATCTGACGGCCATCTGGCGACATCGTCACTGCAGCACCGTTTAGGTAATGACCTGCCGCAGCCTGCGGTGCAGTCCAAACACTGCCGACGGCTTCCGCCTTTGCGTTGAAGCGCTGCGACTGAACCAGGTAGCCTTCGCCATCCTTGCTCATCCATGCCAGCGCAAAGCTGGAGCCATTGGAATCAACCGATGGCTCAATCGCACCGTTACCGGCCAGCAGCTTGGTTTCCCCAAGGGCTTGGCCGTCGGTGCCATAAGTTCGAGCGAAAATGCCCTGCGGAGTCTTTTGGTCGGCTTCGGTTTGTGCCCAAACGGCGACAAAACCACCTTCGACCTCAGAGATCGCTGGCATGGCATCCTGCCCTTCGCCTGCCGACAAACGGAACTCATCGCCCAAGGGCGCGCCGTTGGCGTCGAGCAATCGAGCGAACGCCTGAATGCTGCCGTTGTGATCACTGAGCCAAGAAACAACGACGTTGCCATTGCTCAGTACTTCCATCGACGGATCGAACTGGCTACCAAAGCCAGTTTGGTTGACCCGGACTTCATCACCAACTGGGCCAAAGTTGTTTGCACCTTCGGCTTTTTCTAACTGACCTAGGCGGCGTAGGTAGATGCCTGCAGCATCGCCATCCTGATCGCTGACCGAAGTCCACGCCATGTAGGCGTCGCCGTTTCCAGCGAAAGCGACGGCCGGGTCTTTTTGTGCACCCGGCATGTATTGGTTGATGTGCAACTCGGTGCCCAGCGGGCGGCCGAGGCCATCGAGAAGTTGAGCGAATACGCCGTAGGAACCCACTTCCTGACGGCGACTACTCCAGCCCACCAGGATGCGACCGTCGTCGGCAATATCCAGTGCCTGCTCATGCTGGGTACTGTAGGTGAAAGTGTTGACGCGGCTTTCCAGAACACGCTCGGAATTGGCCACAGCATGGCAATCCGAATCAGCCTTCTGACCAGAAGCGTGGGGGCACTCTTGGGCAAAAGCCCCGGCGGCTCCGAAAAGGCCGGCCGAAGCAATCAAGAGCGATCTCAAAGTTGAGGATGCTTTCAAGGTAGGGATGGAATGAGAATTGAGGGTGAGGGGGGCCGAAGCCCCCCATGAAGGGCTAGGAACCCCTACAGAATGGTGTCCGTATGAACGGCCGAAATCTTGCCGTCGTCGTCACAAGCTTGCAGGTACACGGTGATACCGGAGAAGCTTGGAGGCAGGTTCTTGGTAATGATCACATAACCACCTGCGCCGGCGGTCTTTTGAGCGACCTTGCTGGCGTTGGCGATTTCGAGATCAATGCCCAGACCGGGGATCGTGGTCGAACCATTGCCAGTTCCGTTATACAGGTAAATTACCTTGCCTTGGGCCGATCCACTGATGGTGGCGGTGCCAGCCGAACCCGACTGAAGCGTGCCGACGGTCATGGTCAGCTCGTAACTCACCGTATCGCGCCAACCTGCAACGATATTGGCAGTGTTGTTCAGCGACCTCCAGTTCTCGGCGTAGTTCTGCTGACCCAGCGGCATGCCGTTCTTCGACTTGTTGTGGTTCGAGAAGTACTTGATCCGCGAACCTGGCGAGTAAGCCATGATCGTGCGGTACTGGCTGTTGGAGGTGCGCCAACCGAACGAGTAGTTGTAAGCGCCGTTGGAAGCGTTCTGGTGATCGTGGGTGCTACCGAAGTTGTGACCCAATTCGTGACCGAAGCTGTAGTAACCGGTGGCGCAGGTACGCGCGGTGACCGAAAAAGCCGATGACTCAAAGCCGTGACTTGGGTTGGTCATCAAGTAAGCAATGCCGCAGTACTGCGAGCTGGCAACGATCATGGCGACGGCATCCGCACCGTACTGATCGCGCATCGGGTGGATTTCGTCGAAGTGGCCGTCGTTCTTGGCACGCAAACGGCCGAGTTCGGTACTGAAATTGCCGTTTTCGGTGTAATTGGCGATTTCGTAGCTGTGAACTAGGTTCAACCGCTGGGTGACGTCACTGTTGTTGTAGCCACCGTTGGTTTCGGTGACCGCCAGGTTGATCAGCGAGTCCATCGCATTGGTGCCGCCTTGGGCGTTGCGCGCTTTCTTGGTGTAAACCACCATCACGTCAACGATCGGGTTGCGAGCGCCGTTGCCATGACCATGGTCATGGGCACCGAAAACCTCTTCCGCTGCACTGGTTGCGCAGCCTGGGAAGGCGTTTTCGTCTAACTCAGCGATGTAGTGCACCGGACCGTCTTCGGCAGACGAGATGCGGAACAAACGATCCTTGCTGCGAATCGAGCCGGTCATCGACTCGCCGACGACCGAAAGCAGCACGTCGGAATCCTTATCCTCGCCCGCAACGCGGCCGCGCCAGACGTATCCACCGGGAGCCTCAATCCGCTCCATCAGGTTCGCGGTCAGGATTTCGCCACCGAAAAGATCAATCTTGATCGAGGATTCGCCGCCTTGGCTGACGGGTAGCAGCAGATCGGTGTCCAGCAGCACCAAGCGACGCTGGGAGATGACGGGAGAATCAGCGTCCAGACCAGGGTGGTCGTAGGAGGTCACTGGAGTCAGCAAAGACATCATAACATCTTCGTGAGAAGAAGCTTGCGCAACAGGAGCAGCAAACGCCGTGAGGCTAAGTAGGGTTCCGAGCATGTTTTGAGTGTGGGAGAGAGAGGGGATTCACTAAGTGGACTACCAAACTTACCCCAAGGTTCCGCCATTCTGCGGACAGATCTGCTTTGCTAGGCTGCTCCTATCCCCACTCGAGGATGCCTTTCGACCGCCCGCGAATACCGCTGCCCAAAGCCCTCGACGACGGCAGACCTATAGCTGAAACTGCAGAATGGACACGCTGAAACATTACCTGGACCTGGTTTCCAATGATCCTTGGCTGCGCGCTGGGATCATTCTGGTGGCCGCCTTTGTCGCCGCTTTCGTCTTTGATTGGCTATGCACCAGAACGCTCAAAGCGATCACCCGGCGCACCAAAACCGATTTTGACGACCAGCTGATCCACCTCTTCCACCGACCGATCCAGCTGACGGTGATCCTGCTCGGCTTGATGGCCGCGTCGATGCAGCTGAATTTGGATGCGATCGATCCAAGCACCGGCGAACTCGCCTCGAATTGGCAAGGATTGATCAACAGCTTGATCCGCACCCTACTGATCCTGGTATGGATGGTTTGGGGCTTCCGTTTCAGCCGTCTCCTCCTGCGCGGCCTCAGCAAGGACTCGCAACGCTTTCAGGTCATTGAGCCGACCACGCTGCCGCTGTTTGACAACCTCGCGCGCGTGCTCATCTTTGGCTTCGCCATTTACTTGGTAGTCAAAGCTTGGAATGGCGACGTCTCCACCGTGCTCGCTTCGGCTGGAGTCATGGGTATCGCCTTAGGTTTCGCCGCTAAAGACACGCTGTCCAACCTCTTCGCCGGCATCTTCATCCTCGCCGACGCCCCCTACCGCTTAGGTGACTTCATCGTCTTGGACTCCGGCGAACGCGGCAAAGTGGTGCATATCGGCATCCGCTCCACCCGCCTCCTTACCCGCGACGACATCGAAATCACCATCCCCAACGCGGTCATGGGCAGCGCCAAAATCCTCAACGAAACCGGCGGCGAAAGCCCCAAACGACGCCTACGCATCCCGGTCGGCGTCGCCTACGGTTCCGACGTCGACCAAGTCCGCGAAGTCCTGATGCAAACCGCCACCGACCTCAACCAAGTCTGCACCAACCCCGAACCGCGCGTCCGCCTCCGCCGCTTCGGCGACTCCACTCTCGACTTTGAATTGCTCTGTTGGATTTCCCAACCTGTACTCCGTGGTCAGGTGACGGATCTTTTGCTAACCGGTGTTTATAAGAATTTTGCGGCGCATGGGATCGAGATTGCATTTCCTCAATTGGATGTGCATTTGCATCGGGGGTGAGGGGGGTTTTTGTATTCGGTTTTTGATTGACGCCCCACCTCTCCGTTTTCCCACGGTCTGCTCATTGGACGAGTCATTTGCAGTCCTGGCTCGTCCGTAGTTTTGGCGGTTTGGTTTCGGTGCGCATCTGGCTCGCCGCGAGCCTGTTAAGCAGCCGGGGCCAAACCGCCCAAACTACGCAACAACCAAAATCCCTATCCCCCAAAAATCAAAAAGACCCAACTCAAAGAGTCAGGTCTATCTTGGAGCCAGAGACGAGATTTGAACTCGTGACCACTGCTTTACGAAAGCAGAGCTCTACCCCTGAGCTACTCTGGCATGGCAAAACCCCCACCGAGGTGAGGGTTTTGCAGGGTTTGGAGCGATTCGATTGGAGCTTAGAAGCTCAGCTCGATAGCCAGCGGGGAGCCGGACAGAGCGGCGTAGGCGCGGGCGCAAGCTTGGGCGAAAGCAGCTTCTGAATCGGCGACAAAGTCAGCCAGGCCGTCGGCGCTGACCGAAACGTCGATGCGGGAAGCCATCGATGCCAAGCCCTTGGCGGCGGCAGTGCGAGCTTCCACGCTGCGGTTGCCGTCGGCGATCAAGCCCATCAGAGCTTCCGCCTG
Source organism: uncultured Planctomycetales bacterium (assembly GCA_964565175.1). GTDB lineage: Bacteria > Planctomycetota > UBA1135 > UBA1135 > UBA1135 > JACNIZ01. The sequence goes on along the minus strand of CAZMDZ010000052.1, from coordinate 6,692 downwards.
AGCAGCGGAACCGGCGCGACCGATCATGCCAGCGGCAGGAATGGCGACGGCGTCTTCACGACCGAGGGCGTCGGTCATGCCACCGGCAACGGCGGAGACAGCTTCAGGGTTGATCATGCTCAAGTGCGAAAGCAAGCCAGCAGCAGCTGCTGCAGTGGCCAGGTAGCGTTCACGCTCTACACCCAAATCGCCGAAGGCGTCGGTGACAGCAGAAGCGGTCAGATCTGCGACGTATTCAGCGCCATCCATTTCTTCACCAGCGGCACCGAAGGTCAACACTGGAGTGTCGGCAAAACGGTCGTCCTTACGCAGCTCCTTGAGCACGCGGCTGGCGTAGAGGTCTGGCAGCGGGTTGGCGATGACAAAAGCATCGACCAAAGTGCTGCGATGGGCGTTGATCATGCCGGAGGCACCATCTTCGGCGCGGATGACAGCGATGCCTTGGCTGCCCAGCTCAGAAGCCAAGCGAGCAGCGCGCTCGGCGCTTGGGTCAATCAGGTGGACCACGCGCAGGGCGTCGATGCCAGCGGCATCAGCGAGAGCACTGACGACTGGGCCGTTGGCCTGGCCGGAAGAACCCAAAGCCAGTGCGGCGTGGAAGCGAAGCTCGGTGGAGCTTGCGTTTTCCAAGGCGAACTGCAGAGCTTCATTTGAGCCAGTGCCTTTCAACATGCCGACCAATGCCATCGAAGCGCCAGCCTTGTTCTCGGCGACGGCGTTGACGAGGGCAGCCTGCAAGTTGGCCGTCCCGAGGGTCAAGCAAGATGCGGCTTGGGCGTTGGCCATGTCAGCCACGTCCTCACCCATTGCGTTGAGTACACCAACCTCGGTTGCATAAGCAGTGGCGAGGGCGATTGCAGCATCGGCGTTACCCAAAGCGAGCGAGCGAGCGAAGGAACGCTTGGCAAGCTCACACGGAACCAGCGCACGGGCCATATCCACGCCAGTAATGCCAGAGCCATCAGCCTTAAAGAAGGTGCCGTAGTTTTCGGTACCGGCCATGCCGTAAGCAGGATCACCATCGAGGTAGTCCCAACCCTGGGCATACAGCATTTCTGCTGCATCGGCTTTGACTGCGAACTGGGCAGCGACTTTGCGCACGGTGCCGTCGGTATCGTTCGATGCCAAATCAGCGATGCGTGCAGCGGCGCGCGGATCGTTCAGCTCGGCCAAGACCATCAGAGCCGAAGAACGGATCTGGGCGTCGGAGGACCAAGTGGCAGCCAGGACTGGGTGAAAGGCGTCGGAACCGACACGACCCAGAGCGTAGATCGCTGCCAAGCGGCGCGATTCTTTCTGATCACCCAAGGAATCGATCAGTGCCATGGCACCGTAAGGACCAAAGCGGTGGCCCAGATCGAAGATCGCCTTGGAGCGGCTAGCCAGGTCGTCAGCGAAGCAACCTTCGGCGACGTCTGCAGCAGCATCGGCGTCGCGCATGGCGTCGCGGCTGGCAGTGCTGGCGGCTTCCAAGATTTCCATGGCAAAGGTTTCGAACTCACCGCCAGCAGTCATCAACTGCAGCAGCTTGTCTTGGCTTTGGTTCAGCAGCTGGTAAGCAACTGCTTCATCTGGAGCCAACTCGATGACCTTGCGGAAAGCGGCGATCGCCTGTTGGGGATCTCCGTTATGGAAGTGGGCCATGCCCTGGTCAAAAAGCTTCTGGGCTTCGCCTTGACCGTCTTGGGCAAAGGCCTGATTGGGGACCATAGCCAGAAGAGAGGCCAGGATGATGCTGGAGGCCAATTTACGGCCGGACCGGAGGGACTTGCTCATGCGATTTCGCCAGAGGGTTCGTGCAGGGGGGGTAGGAGTGCGAAGGTGCGCTACGACCCATAGTGCGCCTACTCACCGAGGCAACATGATAGAGCCACCGAACTGCCGGTCAAATGCAGGTTGGCACGATTTTCCCGAGGATTACAGGTTGTCGTGCTCCGGTGGTGCTCGGCCATGCCGAAAATTCGCCCAAAAAGCACGCGTCCCCAAGCAATGCGAAGGCCTGGGCCTCGCGTAGATCCGGGTTTCCGTGCAATTCGGAGTAGTTCCGAAAAGTTGCCAGCGGTAATGCCGACTGCAGTTCAGCCAGCAGCACAGGATTATGGCCTCCCCCACCGCAGACGTAAACCGGCAAGGAAATTTCCTTCGCCGAAACGCCGGTGGCTAGCTCAAAACTGTCGGCAACGGCCCAAGCGGCCAAGGCGCAGCAGGTCCTGAGACGATCTTCGAGAGTGGCCTCGGGGGCAATTTTTCGGATTTTGGCCACCAAAGGAGTGCCAAAACGCTCCAATCCAGTTGATCGAGGCAACGGCCGCTGGAAAAAAGGATCGCTTTTGAGGACAGCGAGGAGGTCTGGTAGCACCCTGCCCTGGGCGGCAAGGCGGCCGTCGGCGTCAAACTCAGCCGCAGCTGGACCAGCACATTCACCGTAGCCACTTGCGTGAGCGGCAGCATGTTCCTGGACCAAAGCGTCGAGCGGTCCATTGGCAGGGCCACTATCCCATGCAGCAGGCGGCTCACTCCCCCGTAATAAGGTGATGTTGGTAATGCCACCCAGATTGAGGATCGCCAGCTCAGGGCCGACGTCATGGTGCAGCACCCAGTCGGCGAAAGGCGACACCGGCGCCCCTTGCCCGCCTACGGCCAAATCACTCCAGCGGAAATCAGCAACCACTGGGCAGCGCAATCGGGCGGCAATCAGTGAAGAATCGGCAATCTGCAAAGTGCCATCGGCGGAATCGCCATCGTGGTGGTAAATCGTTTGGCCGTGACTGCCGACGAAATCTGGCCGCTGACAAGCAGGCTGCTGACGGGCGAGAAAAGCTGCCGCCAATTCGGCGAACTCTGCACCAAGCCGGTAATGCCAACGCGCAAGGTCAGCGATCCCCCACTGCGTCGCCTGGCGCACGGCGCGGCGAGATTCATCGGCCAGCGGGGCGACCTCGCCATCAATCCACTCAATCCTGCGCTCTAAGCCAGCGCCATGAACCTTCAGCAACGCCATATCCAAACCGTCCGCCGACGTACCCGAACTCAGCCCGAGCACCAGTCGCGGCTGCTCGGCACAGATCAGCGGTAAACCGCGCGGGGCCCGTTGCGGGGCCGAATCCACCTTTAGCGCGGGATCCTTAAAACCATGCCTAGTTCCAGAACCGAATTCTCAGACTTCAATTCGGCGTTGGCTTTGACGATGTTTTGAATAGCTTCTTTACGATCCATCTTCGGATAGTACTTCTTGGCAATGCGCCACAAGCTATCGCCACTGGTGACGGTGTGACTGCGACCGCTCACGACTGTCGCCTTCGGCTTGGCTTTGCCTGCTTGACCTTGCTCATAGTTGAACTTCGCCGAAGCTGCCGACGGCAGCCAAATGCTTTGACCGGCGCGAATGTTGTTGGCGCTTAGCCCCTCGTTCAATTCGAGGATGCTATCCAAGTACTTCATTGAGCCTAACTCGCGTTGAGCAATCTCACTCAACGATTCATTCTTGCGCACTTCATAAACGCGCAGCTGTTCGTCCCAATCCAAGTTGACGATGGCGGCGCTGTCTTTGCTGGAAGCCGGCGCGGCTTCGACTCGATCTTTAGATTTCTGGATGGCTTGCTGAATCAGGTCGTTTTGCTGCTGCTCGTCTTTGGCCCGCGGTGTAGCGACCACCTTTGGCTGGGCTTTGCCGCCCGCATAACCATGCTCGGCTGGAGTATGGGCGGAAGCTGGATCTGGTGCGCCCAGGTCGACCACGCCAGCCTTCCGCGAGTCTGCGCCATTCGCCGGCCCCTTGGGCTGCAAATTAGAAAGAAGCAGGGCAGGATCTTGCCACTCGGGCTTCTGCTCCGTCGGTTTCTGAGGTCCCGCGGGCTCGATGCCTTTCACTAGCACGACCACTAGTAAAATGGCCACCAAGGCGACGGCTCCGGAAATGATTTGCTTCTCTAGGCGACCCATGCTTTTGATCCCTTCCGGGATAGCCCCAATATATTGGGGGGACCTAGCGATTTCTATGGAAATCCTTGTACCAATACCTTTTGTGGTGGATTTGCTCTTGCCCGCACCACCGGTAGTAGCAGTCTCTAGCGGTTGCGGATTCGGTCGCGCACAGCGGCTCTTTCCCCCCGGTCCTTGTGGGGACTGACGAACCACAGCCTTCGCAAACGCAGCACTCGGCTCAATGCCTTGGCCTCCACCAAGGTCAGTTCGTCTGGGGCATGGCGCGCCAAGTACTTCCAAACGGCTTGGCCATCGACCCATGACAGCAGTCTCCCCCACACTGCGCGGCCCAATCGGCCAGGCGCCAGGGCAGCGCCAAAGTCCACCAAATAGGCCTGATCCGGAGGAGCAACCAAAACGTTTTGCCGCTGCTTCAAGTCCAAGTGGAAGACTCCGCGCTCATGGATGGCATCAATTCGTCGGCGTAGGCAATTGGCCAAGCCGCGTGGATCGACTTCGAAGGCTTCGGCGGTGAGAGGTTCGCCCGGGACCAACGCCATGGCAAATCCATCGCGCCACTCGTCGACGATTTGGGGTACGCCTTCCACCCCTGCCAGTTTGCGCAGGATCCGCCGTTCGCGGTTCATCAACCAACGCGCCAAGATCCGACTCCAGGCGGGAACGTCGTCTAAGTTTTTGATGATCCGTGGGGCGTCACCGGCACTGTCCTTCCAAACGGCAGGCTTGACCGACGAGCCGCGGCTCAGCAACTGGCGTTGGTCGTCGGTCATACCGAGATCACTCGGCCGCTTTCAGGAACGGCGACCAGATTGGGGCGAACCAAATCAGGACCATGACCAAGACGAAAACTAATCCCCAACCCCATTCGTGGTTCGCGCTGACGCGAGCCCAGGAGAACTTGCGGTCGTCGCCGCTGCGCCAAGGCGTCAGGCGGGGCCAGAAGTTGGGCACGTTTTCGGCATGGCGGTCGAGCTGATCGCCGAACAATTGCTTCAATCGCGGGTACTCCTTGGAAAGTTTGCGCGGCAGATAGAAGCTAAAGAAGGCAACCATCAGCAGCAAACCGAATACCCATACGCCTTGGCCTTGAGGCGTCTCCCAGTTGCCCGCCGCCAACGCAACTCCGGTCATGGCGATGAAGCTGCCAAGGTACGCCGGATTGCGGGTGTGGGCGTAGGGACCGGACGTCACCATGGTCCGGTTCTTTTCCAAGTGGCCGAAAGCCCAAATGCGCAACCACCACGCCACCACCACCGGCACACAGCCGATGGCAAAGGTCAAGGGTCGTGGGTCAGCCAGTGCCAGCACACCGAGGCTGGCGATGTAAACCGCCGATTTGCGCCAAGTGAGCTTCTTCGACGCCCGCGGGTGGCTGGTGTATTCCTTTTTTGATGCATCCATGGACTTGCGGAGCGGGGGCCCCGAGGAGAAGATTGTCCCGTAGCCCGAGAATCGTTCAACCTTCGCATGCGCATCCTACCCATGTTTTTGCTGGCCACCCTCCTGGGGGCCTGCGGCTCAACACCTCCAATCACCCCGGAAATCCAGCCGTGCAAGGTCACGCTGAAGGATTACCGGGCCAATTTGGACCTGTTCTTGATCAACGAAGCCCACACTTCAAAATCCGATTATTACTCCCAAGTGAGGAATAATGCTTCGACCAAGGTCATCCCTGACCTGGATATGGGCGCTTTGATGCTGCAGCTCGATGAATTCGGCTTCTTCGAAGTGGCCGAAACTGGCTTCCGCCGCACTCCCGGAGCGCGCAGCACTTTAATGGTCGAGCGCGGTGGGTTAAAGTACAGTCTGAGCCAAGTGCTCGATCGGGACGCTAGCGTCATTAAGAAGATCGAAAACTGCAATCAAGCGTTCCGTGCCATGTACGACGCTCACTACAGCATGCAAGTCATCCACAACAACCAGGGCAAAGAGCTGTTCGAAAGTCAGCAACGCAACCTGGGCAATCAAGGCCAGAGGAAATTTAGGTGACATCGGGTTTTGAGGCAGCGATCGTAATCCCGGCTCGCCGGGCTTCGACCCGCCTCCCCGAAAAACTGCTGCTGGCCGACTCCGGCCGCCCGTTGCTGGCGCATACGCTGCAGCAATGCTTGAAGGTGGCCGGGCTTTGCATCGGTCCGGCCGCCGCCTCGGCCGAAAACGGAAGCGAGTTGGGCACCGCCCCGGCTGCGGAATTGGGCAAATGGACACCTCCGCGTGTCATTGCCGCAGTCGATTGCCCGGAACTGCAGCAAGTGGCGATCGATGCTGGTGCGGAGGCGGTTTTGACTGACCCTGCGCTGCCATCGGGCAGCGATCGCGTTTGGGCGGTGCTGGAGCAACAGCCGCAGATCACTCATGTCGTCAATGTGCAGGGTGATGAGCCGGAAATGGATCCGGCGGCGATTTTGATGCTGCTGCAAGCACTGCATCAAGGCGCCGAAGTTGCCACCTTGAGTGCGCCTTTAGAGGCGTCGGCGTTTGCAGATCCTGCCTGCGTCAAAGTGGTGAGCAACTTGGCTGGCGATGCGCTGTATTTTTCGCGGGCGGCGATTCCGCACCCGCGCAGCGCAAAGGAACAGATTGCGCCAAGATTGCACCTTGGAATCTATGGTTATTCGCGCGCTGCTCTGCGACAATTTGCGCGTACCGATCCATCCCCCCTTGAAAAGTGCGAGGGATTGGAACAACTCAGGTTTCTGGAACACGGAATTTCGGTCCGGGTCATGGACTGGCCGCTCGCGTTCCCA
>CAZMDZ010000051.1:0-15837 GCA_964565175.1 uncultured Planctomycetales bacterium | reverse complement strand
CCGGGTCCGAGGCGGCGCTGGTCACTTTGGGCAGGCGCGGCTTGGATCGAGTGCCGACCTGGGTGCGACCGTTGCTCAAGGTTTCGGTGGCGTCGCTGACCATCATTTTGCTCGGCAATTTGATCGTCAACCTGGCTTACTTTGCCGCCGCCACTGCTTGGGCGCGCCAAGTCGACAGTAGCTCAGCTGCCAGTATTCAAATCGCAGCCGTCTTTCTCATTGTGGTGATCGGTGAAATCCTGCCCAAGACCGTTGCCCATCAATTCCCCGACGGATTCGGGCGCATGTTGCTGCCGCCGATCATGGTTTTACACGGCATCTTTCAGCGACCAGCGAGGTGGTTAGGGCAGCACTGGGCGCGCACTCCGCCGCAGCCCGATATGTTGGATTCCGAAGACGTCGATGAGTTGATTGCCAACCAGGAACGCGGCGTTTTGCAAGGTGCCGAGCATCGCCTGCTCAGCCAAATCCTTGAGCTCGGAAGCTTGCGAGCGGGTGCCATTCGTCGGCCACTGAACCGGGTGATGAAGATCCCACCGTCGCTGTCGCTGCGGCAGGCATACGCCAAATTGCGTGACGAAAATGTCGCCTGGGCGGCAGTGCAAGATGACAAGGAGAATGTCATCGGCATCCTTGATCTCTGTCGCCAGCCCCGCGGCCGTCGCGTCGGCGACGTTATGACCCAGGTTCCTATCCTTCCCGAGTTGGCACCAGTGGCATCCGGGGTTCCGCTGCTGCAAAAAACAGGCGCGCCTTTCGTTTTATTGGTTGACGAGTATGGCCATGGCACCGGCATCATTGAGCGTGGCCGCTGGTCCGACACGCTTTTGGATCGTCTACCGCAAACGGCAACTGGTCACGAAACGGAAGCCATTCAGCGCATCGCTCCAAACCGCTTTGAGATTGCTGCTAGCCTGCCGCTGCACGATTTTAAAGATCGCTTTGGTAACCCCGGTGAGCTTGATGTGCTCACGGAAACTGTTTCTGGCTTGGTTCAACAGCGACTGGGTAGGCTGGCAAAATTAGGCGACCACTTTGGTTGGCAAGTGGGTGACGTCGGCTTTGAAATCAAAGTGTTGGAGGCCGACGCAGATCACCCCACCAAGTTCGAACTTAATTGCTTGAATCAAGTCGGTCCGATCAAGGAGGAGGGCGCATGAGCGACTTTTTCCTTTTGCTCCTTGCCCTTGCTGGCAGCGCCTTATTCGCCGGATCCGAAACCGGTTACTACGCCTTAAACCCGCTCAAGCTCAAGTTACTTGCCGGGGATCGCAAGCTTGCTGCGGTTTGTGCCCGGGTGATTCGCCCAGCAGGTGCCTTTTTAATCATGCTGTTGGTCGGGAACAACCTCGCCAACAATTTGGCAGTCGCCGCAGCCGTTGGCTTGCTCGCGAGCTGGGGCATGGCCAACCCCGAACTTTGGTCAACGCTGTTGCTCACCCCAATCGTCTTCCTCTTCGGCGAGGTCGGCCCGAAGCAGTTCGTGCTTGGGGATCCACAACGAAGCCTGCTCCATGCCACCCCTTTCCTCGGCATTTGCCGAATCCTGCTTCTGCCGGTGACGTACCCCGTCGGCCTGATTGCCAACTTGCTCAACCGCGAAGACTCGCAAGCCGTGATTGGTCGTCGCCATCTGACCGCTCTGTTGTTAGAGGGCGGACGTAGTGACCATGGCGAAGCTCCAGTGCTGGTGGCAGCGCTTCGAGCGCTGGAGTCTCAAGGCAAAGGCCTATGCCCGTTTTTGCGCACCGATTTCCCCCTGATGTCGCCACGGCTCAGTGGGGCCGCCGCTCGCGCCACCTTGGCTCAAACCAAAGACACTTTGGGCTTGGTCGATCGCATCGGCCAAGCGCCCGGCCTGTTGCTAGGCACACGACTGGTGCATGCGCCAGCGTCGCAAAGCATCGCCGAGATCGCCATTGACCTGCCCCGGTTTTCCCCCGACTTAGACCTCGCCGAAGCCCTTGTTCGCCTGCGCAGCCACGGCGCTTCTTTCGCTTTGGTCGGCGAAACCGGCAAATACGAAGGCGTGCTCGATCTGGAGTTCACGCTATCCTTGTTGTTGCCCAGCGAAACGCACCCACCCAGCCACAATGATTGAGATCAAAAAGTTCCTGCCTCTGATGCTCGCTGCCCTGATGGGGGCCGCCCTCGTCCACCTGATGACCCCTGAACCGGTGCAAGCCCAATCGGCCGATGGTGGCCGTCGCTACGTCGCCGTGACTGGTCCGTACCAGGATGGCGTTTCGCTGATGTACCTCGTCGACCAAGTTTCAGGAAGGCTGATGATCTACGAAGGCAAGGGCGGCGCTGCTAATTCGCGCAAAGTCAGCCTGGTCGGCGTGCGTAACATCAACTTGGACAGCCAGCTGGACGGATTCAACGATGACTCTGAGTATTCCTACCAAGAATTAGAGGAACTGCTGCAGAGAAGGGGAGTAATTCCCCGCTAGTGGCCTAGCGAAAGTGCTTTCCCTGGCCGTTGACGAAGATTCCATAGCAATCTTCAGCGGGTCTACACTATGCTAGGCTCTGGCTTTTCCCCCGATCCCGGGCTAGCCCATCCCTCTTCCCGGTAGTCGGGAACTTCCCACGAGTAAAAAAGGACAGTCCCTTGAGCGATAGCGACTTCTATTCCTTCGACAAAGCCCTCAACAAGCTTTCCCTCGACGAAGATGACCTGAAAAGGCTGATTTCCGCCGGTGAAATCCGCGCCTTCCGTGACGGCTCCAAAATGCGCCTACGCGCTGAAGACGTCAGCCGCGTTGCTTCCGATCTGGGTGTAGTGGACGAAGGCGATGCCGGTCAAGTCCTCGAGGTGGAAGAAGTTTCCTTCGATGCCGACGACGGCATGGTCACCACTCAATTGAGTGAAGAAGACACTTTGCTCGACGAAGACTTCGGTCTGGAAGAGGTCGAAATGGAAGAAGAAGCTGCTCCGGCCGCTCGTTCCTCTCGCTCCTCGCGTCCGCAATCCTCGCGTTCGGCGGTTGCCGCGCAGGAAGAAGCAGAGCCGATGTCGCAGGGCATGTTGGCTGTCACCATCGTGACGACTGCGATTATGGTGTGGGGCACTGCGTTTGTCTTTGCAGCTTTGGGCGCACGCTCGACTGCGTTGACCGACAGCATTGTCGACATGATGGCCCCATAGGCCAACGAAAGCAGCTCATCTCCATCCCCATTCAATGAGGCTTTCCCCCTTACCAGTACTCCTGGTATTGGCCTCCTGCCAGTTCGATCCAACTGGGCAAGAGGTCGAACTTCTTCCTGAAGTTCCGGCGGACGATCTTCGTTTCGCCGATGCCGACGAAACCAGCACCGATTCTGATCGGGTCGGTGCTCAAGATGCGTCAGGGATTGTGCAGCCCCAGGTCCAAATCGGGCCATGGAACGGGCAGACGGAAGGGATGAGCGCTGATTCACTTGCGGCGCGTTTGCAGGAGGAGGCGCGCATGCGCAAACAGGCGGAAGCCGACCGGCAAGCCGCACTCGATGCTCAGCAACTTGCCGAGCGAGAGTTGCTTGCCGCTCAGGCCGCCTGGATTCACCAGCGCAAGCAAAACGAGGAGCTGCAAGAGGAACGCGAGTTTCTGCTCCAACGCATCCGCGAGTTCGACCTAGTGATGGATCACATCATCGACTTCGAAGAGCAGAATGAACGCCTGCTTGGGCGAATCTCGAACTTGGAGATGGAGTTGTACGAAGCACGCGTCTACCAGCCAGAGCTGGCGGACTTGTCGCTGGAAGACGCCATTCGCGCCACCAACTTGGCGCTTAGTCGCATGGCTGCCGAGGACAATTCCATCGAAATGATGGTCGACGGCACCACTACCGGTTTGCGAATCGACAACCGGCTGTTGTTCGATTCAGGCCAAATCGAAATTGGTCTTTCGGGCCAAGAAGTGCTGCAAGATCTGGCTCAGGAATTAATTCCCTCCATCGAGGCGGGTGGGCAACTGCAGATCATCGGCCACACAGATTCGGAGCCGCTTTCTGCTCAACAGCATCGGTTCCCACTGGGTAACTTCCAGCTCAGCTGCCGACGTGCCCTCGAGGTCGCCAATTGCCTGATTCAAGCGGGCATTGACCCGGCCCAGGTGTCGGTGAGTGGGGTTGGAGAATGGCAGCCGATTGCCTCGAACGAAACCGAGGCCGGGCGGTCGCGAAACCGTCGAGTTGAGATCCTGGTGCAGATGCCGGATAATCCGGCTGTGGCCAAGCAAACGGCTTTGGCCCCCGACCCAGACCAGCAATGATTTTTCCAACCACCCAGAAGCTTGTGCTCCTGGCTGGATTGTTTGCTGTGACGCTTGGCTGTGCTCCTGGCAATGGCAGCAGTTTGCCTGAGGTTGCCGAGGCTGAATTGGTGGACAGTGTGTTTCTGGCACCACCGGTGGAGTGGGGCGGATCGTTTTTGATTTGCTTCCGCTTCGAAGTCACTCAGGCCGAGTTCGGAGTGGCCGGGCCAAAGGAGCAAGGCGCTCTATTGCCGGTCGTCGCCATCAGCCGCAGTCAGGCCCAAACTTGGTCCGAATCGCACGGCATGCGGTTGCCTACCGAAGTGGAATGGTTGCATCTACGCAGCGCCGGTGGCAGTGAGCGCTCTCACAACGAAGATGCCAATACGCTTGAATTGGGCTTGGCGAAACCGTTGCCAGTTGGCGTTTTTGAGAGCGGGCGCACACCGCTTGGTGGTTACGATTTTGATGGCAACGTTTGGGAATGGTTGGCCGACGGGGAAGCCGAAGGTGCTCGTCAGATTGGTGGCTCATTTGCTAGTTACGGCAGCCGCAGTGGTTCGGTGCCAGTGCGCACTGCTCACGAAAACGATCAGGCCTCGGATGTAGGCTTCCGCCCTGTTGCCGATGCGCTTGCCTGGTTGCGCCTACGAATTGAACCCGCTTGGCGCCAAACGCCCGAAGCCGAGCGGGCAGCTTATGCCTCAGCGGTGGGACGATGGCGACCGGAGTTGCGTCGGCAGTTGGCGCAAAATTGGCGCAACGAGTATCCCGATGCCAGCGACTTCGCTGACTTCCTTGAACGCTCGGACTCCTGAGCATGCGTCAGGCTGACCTCAAATTACTGCTCGAGCAACATGGGCTGCGACCGCAACAGATGTTCGGTCAAAACTTCTTGGTCGATCCAGCATTGCTCGCCGCCATCCCCGACGATGCTGGCCTGCAAGCGGGAGAGCGTGTTTTAGAAGTAGGGCCTGGAGCTGGCGCGTTGACTTTTGAACTGTTGCAGCGCGGTGCCCAGGTGCTCGCCGTGGAAATCGACCATGGCATGTGCGGTTTGCTGCGTGATCGATTCGCTGATTCGTTGGCGGCTACCACTGCCGCCCCAAACCTCGCGCCTGCCCCCCCCCCCAACCTCGCAGCCGAGGCCGTGCCTCAGGCAAGTCTCGAGTTGCTCGAAGCCGACGTTCTTGCCCGCAACGAACGCTTCCATCCGCGTGTAGAAGAATGGTGGCCAAGTGGAAGTCCGCCCAGACTGATCGCCAATTTGCCCTACGCCATTTCAGGCCCCTTTCTTGGGCGGCTACCTGGACGGTCGATACTCGGGGCAACTTTGCTGCTGCAACGAGAGGTTGCGGTCAAAGCGGCAGGTGCCGTCGGCAGCAAGGATTATGGACCGCTGTCAGTGCGATTGAATTTGGCTTTCAAGGCTCGGGTGGGTCGTAAGTTGCCGCCGGAAGTCTTTTGGCCGCGGCCGACCATCGATTCGGCTTTTTTGCACCTGAACCCGCGCAGCGATGCGCCGTCGGCGGCGATTGATGGCAGTCTTGCCGAGATCTTGAAGTTTGCTTTTGGTCAGCGACGCAAGCGACTGTTGGGGCGTCTGAGCAAGCAGTTTCCCGCTGCCGCCGAAGCTTTGCGCGCCGGGGGAGTTGCCGAGCAAGCTCGCCCAGAACAGGTCGAGCCTGCGCTTTGGCGCCAGGCGGCTGAAGCGCTACAATAAGGGGTTCCCGCCCACTCGGGCTGCGTATGAGCGATCTCTCAGGTGTCATCCAAGACATTAAGGACCGTCTGCCGGTTGAATCGGTAGTTGGTGCGCGCGTGCTATTGCAGCGCAAGGGTGGTGGTTTGTGGGGGTTGTGCCCGTTTCACGCCGAAAAAACTCCGTCGTTTTCGGTGTTGCCTGAGCGCGGCATTTTCAAGTGCTTCGGTTGTGGCCAAGGCGGTGACATCATCTCCTTCCTGCGCGAGCTGGACGGCTTGGAATTTATCGAAGCGTTGAAGTTGCTGGCGGATCAAGCTGGAGTCGAGTTGCCCACCCTGCAGGGCGGCGGCCGCGACCGTGAAGCCGATCAACTACGCAAGCAGGCGCGCGAGGCATTGGCCTACGCTAAGCGGCTGTATCGGGAAGCCTTGACCGAAAACGTCGGCGCCGACGCTCGTCGCTATCTTCAGAATCGCAAGATTGATCCTGAGTTGATTCAGTCTTTTGGTTTGGGGTGGGCACCAGCCGAGCCGGGGTGGCTGACTCAGCGCTTGATTAAGAAGGGCTTCCGCGCCGAGGTCTTGATCGAAGCCGGTCTTTCCGCGCGCTCGGACCGTGGCGGCCAAATGCGTGATCGCTTTTGGGACCGTCTGCTGTTCCCGGTACAAGAGTTGGGGGATCGCACCGTCGGCTTTGGCGGTCGTTATCTGCCTGGGTCGCGCGCCGAGGAACGCAAGATGGGCAAGTACATCAACTCGCCCGAGACCAGTTTGTTTCCCAAGCGGCGCTTGCTTTACGGCATCGAGAAGTTGCAGCAAGGGCTGCGCGAATGCCCGGAAACACCCATCCTTCTCTGCGAAGGATACCTTGACGTCATCCTCTTGCATCAGGCTGGCTTCAAGACCGCGGTCGCCGCCCTAGGCACCGCTCTGACTGAGGATCATGCCCGTCGGCTACGTCGTTATGACCGGCCGGTGGTGTTGTTGCTCGACCCCGATGAAGCTGGTCGCCGTGCCGCAGCCCGAGGTGCCAGAATTCTGGTTCGCGAGGGTGTTGATGTGCGTGCCGGTGAATTACCAGATGGGCTCGATCCGGCAGACATGATTTCCGGTGGACAAGCGGAAGAACTCTCGCAACGAGTGGCCAAAGCATGGGATATACTCGATTGGCGTTTGACCGCGTGGATTCAGAAAGCTGATTTCAGGGTTCCAACCGTCCAAGCTAAAGCTGCGCACGAGATTGCGGAATGGTTGCAAACCACTCCAGATCCAGTGCTTGCAGAGGTTTGGATGCGCACGGCCTGTGATCGTCTTGGAGTCACCGAGCAAAGCCTACGGCGCTTGATGCGCTCCCCGGCACCTGTGCCTCAAAGCAATCCGCATTCCGCCGTAAACTCCCAAAACTCGAATCTTCCCACTAACTCCGCCCAAGAAATACTCAGACAGAACGAACAGCAAATCGTCAGTGCCATTCTGATCGACCCGTCGCTGGCTGTGATTTTCGCTGATACGCTCAGCGAATTGCAGTTGAAAGATGACAGTGCGGCCACGGTCTTGAAATGGTGCTTCGAGCGTCGCAGAGAAGGCGAGGATTGCAGCTTAGATCAAGCGCTGCCAGCTTTCTCCAGTCACCCCGCCTCGGGATGGTTGGATAAGCTTAGACTCCTTCCTGCCGTAGAACCCCAAGTGGTCCTCGAACGGGCTCTGGAAGCTTGGCCGCATAACCTGGAAGCCCTCCGCAAGGCAGACCAGGCTGGCCAAGCCGCTGCGACCGACGCAGATCTAGAACGATTTCGCCGTACGATCCCAATTTCGCCGTCACGGGATACACCCTGAGAATCGCCTGCAAACGCATGTCCAAGACAAGCACCAACAAAACTACTGAAGCCGCCCTCGACGTTCTGATTGCCAAAGGCACAGAACAGGGTGGTTCCCTCGGTTTCGATGACATCAACTCCGCGCTGCCTCCGTCGGCGCTTGGAGCCAATGCCCTGCAAACTCTGACGCAGGTCTTGGATCGTCTGGAAGCCGAAGGCATTCGCGTCGGCGATACCACTGAAAGCCAAGAAGCGCCGGTTTTGACCGCGCCGATGCCGGTGGCGGTGAAGCCGTTGGCAGTGGCTTCGGTGCGCGGTCCTGGTGGCCGTGCTGCTCAGCCTGTGCTGGAAAAGATCGATGATCCAGTGCGCATGTATCTGACCCAAATGGGTGAGATTCCGCTGCTGACTCGTGACGAAGAAATCTCGTTGGCGAAGAAGACTGAAGTTTCGCGCAAGATCTTCCGGCGCTTAGTGCTGGAGTCGGGTTTGGCGATGAATCCAATGTTGGATCTGCTGCATAAGGTCAAGAATGGCGAGACTGCATTTGACCGAACGCTGAAAGTGAACCCGTCGGCACAGGCGAATAGTTCGTTTGGCGTGATTCACTTCAATCGTCGTTTGAAGAAGCAGGCTGGCGAAGACGGCAATGAAGGTTCGTCCAACATTGACGGTGGCGCCGGTTACGAACTGACCAAGCAAGACCTGGAACAACGCCTAGGCGGGCATATTCAGAGCTTGGAAGAACTTCGCGATGCAGCACGTTTTGCCTACCGCGTGCACTTGGACGACCGCCTCACCAAGAGTGAGCGTCGCGTCTTCCAGAATGGTATGCGCGCACGTCAGCGTTGTGTTGCAGTGCTGGCGGAAGAGTTGCACTTGCAGGTCAACCACATTGCCGACCTGATCGGCATCGTGCACTCGCGTTTGATCGAGTGGCAGGCTTTGCAGATGCAAATTGATTCCTTCGACCCGAAGGCCAAAAACACCAAGTCGGGTAAGGAAGAGCTGGCCGAGATGAAGGCGCGGGCTTTCGATTATGAAGTCGCTGCGCTCGAACCGCTGAGCTCGTTTGAAGTGCGCATGAACCGGATCATGCGGGCGGTGGATGGTTATGAGCAAGCGAAGCGCGACTTGTCGTCGGGTAACTTGCGCTTGGTGGTTTCGATTGCCAAGAAGTACCGCAACCGTGGTTTGAGCTTCCTGGATTTGATTCAGGAAGGTAACACCGGCCTGATGAAGGCGGTGGAGAAGTACGAGTACCGTCGTGGTTATAAGTTCTCGACTTACGCAACCTGGTGGATTCGTCAGGCGATTACGCGTTCGATTGCCGACCAGGCGCGGACCATTCGAATTCCTGTCCACATGATTGAAACCATGTCACGGCTGCGCGCGGTGCAAAAGCGCCTGCTGCAGACGATGGGGCGCGAGCCATCGATCGAAGAGATGTCTGAGGCCGCCGAGATTTCGGTGGACGAAGCCCAGCGGGTGATGAAAATCGCCAAGCACCCAATTAGCTTGGATCGTCCGATTGGCGATTCGGAAGACAGCTACTTTGGCGACTTCATCGAAGACGAAACTTCTGAGAACCCGGTCGAAAAAGCTGGCCAGGGCATGCTGAAGGAACGCATCGATGAAGTGTTGGATTCGCTGACTTTCCGCGAGCGTGAAATCGTCAAACTTCGCTATGGCATTGGGGATGGGTACACCTACACCTTGGAAGAGGTTGGTCGTATCTTCCGCGTGACTCGTGAGCGAGTTCGTCAGATCGAAGCGAAGGCCATTCGCAAGTTGCAGCACCCGATTCGGGCGCGCAAGTTGGCTGGCTTTATCGAAGGCGTTACCTGAGCCAATTTGCTGTCGGGCGACGAATTGCATTCCCTCGCCCGACGCAAGAAAAGCTGTAGGGCGGGGGCAAGCGCGCATGCATAATTGCAGGCGTGAAAGAGACCCTCGCTTCGCTCGTCAGGCTGCAACTCCACGACGACAAGATCCGCAATCAAACGCGGCGCTTGGAGTCGATTCCAGCTGAGTTGAACGAACGCGAATCTCTGTTTTCGGCCCAAGAGGCTGGGGCAGAGCAATTGGAGGCGGATCGTAAATCGCGCTTGATTCGGATTAAAGATCTCGAAAACGAGGTCTCGAGCAACGAGGAGCGCATTGCCAAGCTCGAAGAGCAATTGCTGCGGACTCGCGATGCCGGTTCGATTAAGGTCGGCCAGCACGAGATCGATGGCTTGCGAGACAAGGTCTCGACCGATCAAGAAGAAGCGCTGAGCTTGTTGGAGGAGGTCGAAGAACTCGAGACCCGTCGCGATGAAGCCCGTGCTGCCGTCGAAGAGCAGCGCGCCGAACTGGAGCAGTTTCGCCAAGTGGTCGTCAACGACGAAAAAGAGTTGGGGGCAATCTTGGGCGCCATGCAGGCGGAGCGTGCCGAGATGCTCAAATCGTTGCAGGGCAAACCTATTCAGGTCTACGACCGAATTTGTGGAGCGCGGAATAGCAAGGGCGTGGTTGCCCTGCGCGGTGGTGCTTGCGCTGGCTGCGGCATGGGATTGAACCCGAATGACCAATTGAAGGTCAAGGCTGCCAAAGCCATCTTCCAATGCCGCTCATGCTCCCGCATCCTGGTCGAGCAAGATATTTGGGCAGCGGCATGCCCCGCTAACTAGAGGAAACTCTGGTTATTGGTGATAAACTCGGCGGTCATGCTTTGTCTGCCGACCCTGCTTTGTGCGGCCCTTTGCCAGGAGCCGTTGACCAGCCAGTTGCCTAAAGAGGACCTAGGCGTTGCCGCCTTCCTCGAACAGTACCCACAGTACAACGGCAAGGGCATTCGTGTTGCGGTTCTGGATACCGGTGTCGACCCCGGCCATCCATTCCTGCAGAAGAACCCGGATGGCAGTCGCAAGATTGTCGATTGGTACGATGCAACCACCGACGGTCGCCTGACCATCGAGCATCGTGCCAAGGCGGAGAACGGCACTTTGATTGGCTTATCTGGTCGCCGCTTGGATCTGGGAGCTTATGCTCTACCAGGACGCGAATTCGGGTTGATCCGCATTGATCAAGACTTCCTGCCCGATGACCTCGAAGGTCGTCTGCAAGGCGATCGGCGCAGCGATTGGCAGGACGATAAGCGTGGTTATCAAGAGCGCCAAGCGCGCCTTCAAGGCGATGCCGAAGAGACCACGTTGGCTGCTCAAGAGGAACGTCACTATTCGTCGTTCGGTGACGTCGGTCCAGTTTGGGACATGGTCGTGTTTGAAAGCAACGGCCAAAAGATGGTGGTCATCGACAATGACGAAGATGGCAACTTGGGCGAAGAACCTGTCCTGCGCGCTTTTGGCGCCAGCGGTGACTGGGCGACTTTGGGTGACGAAGCGCTGCTCAACTACTGCGTGTCTTTCGATGGCGATGACGGCGTCCACCTTTTCTTTGACGCCCATGGTCACGGCACACACGTTGCTGGCATCATCGGTGCTTGGGAAGGCGAAGGCGGTCGTTTGAACGGAGTTGCGCCGGGCGTCGAGTTCGTTGCGATCAAAATCGGCGACGGCAAGTTTGGTGGTTCGACCAGTGGTTTTGCGATCAGTAAAGCATTGGATTACGCGGTCGAAGCTGGCTGCCAAGTCGCCAACATTAGTTTTGGTGGCCCATCCTTTTTCGCCGATGGCTTGGAGCCGGATGGTTGGGTGGTGGAAGAGGCAACACGTCGCGGACTCTGTGTGGTGACCTCGGCGGGCAATGAAGGCCCTACGCTGACTACTGTTGGAGCGCCAGCGACGACGTCGGCAGCGTTTTCAATTGCTGCTGCCATTTGGCCGGGAACGCAACGCGCCAACTACTCTTCGCTGACTCCAAGTGAGCCGGTGCTCTTTGATTTTTCCAGCCGAGGCCCGCTGCCGACAGGTGACTTGGGGATTGATTACGCTGCTCCGGGCGCCGCTCTTAGTGCTTTGCCTTCCTGGGGGATCACCCTTGGTGAAAACTGGAATGGCACTTCGATGGCCGCTCCGCAAATTGCCGGTTGCATTGCTTTGCTTCGTGGAGCTGCAGTCACCGAAGGTTGGGCACATGACCCGGTGCGCATCGACCGCGCGCTGCGCCTGAGCGCCAAGCCGTTGCCGCAGCATGATTGGGTTGAGCAAGGGCACGGCTTCGTCCGCGTGCCTGCAGCTTTCGACGCTTTGCGCTTGCTGCACGAAGGCAGCTTTGAAGACCAGCTCTACACCGTTCGCGTCAACAACCCATTCGGCGAAGGAGCTGGCGTTTACCTGCGCGGCATGGCTTCGGTGATGGAGCCGCTCGACGTGGCCGTGCGGATGGCGCCGTTGTTTGACGACGAAGTCAGCAACGCAACTCAAGCTGGATTTTTGCGCACCTTCCGCCCGGAGCCGGAAGCTGATTGGGTGCAGGCGCCGGATTTGTTTTACTCGAGTGCCAACGGTCAGTCGTTTAAGTTGCGTTTGAATTGCGAGGACTTGCAGCCAGGTCTGCATAGCACTCGCGTCATGATCTACGACGTCGACCAGCCGCGCGAATTCGGACCCGAAGTGGTGCTTCCAGTCACCGTGGTCATCCCGGATCACACTGTTGCTTCGAACGAACATCGCCATCAACATCTGTTCGAGTTACAGCCCGGTCAATTGAAGCGCAACTTCCTTGAGGTTCCTTATGGAGCCACGCAAGCGAAGATTCGCGTTACTCAGTTCGGTGGATCACGCAACGAAATTCGCTCGGGCTCAGGCTCGGTCAGTGGATTCTTGTACGCCGGTGATCGCCAAGCGCGTGGTCGCTTCTTCTTGGAAGATGGCGAAACCTACGAAACCATGGTGCCAGTGGAAGCGGGAACCGTGTTGGAGTACACCATGGCTTCCCGTTGGGCGACCAACTCGGAAGCGGAGTATCTGCTTGAAGTTCAATACGTCGGGGTCGTTCCGCAAGATTCCGAATTGGTGCTTCCTGCTGGCCAAAACCTGGCTTACTTGGGCTTGAAGAACACCCTTGGCAGCGGTGCATACAGCGTCAGCGCCAAGGTGGAAGGCGTCGCCATCCCGGTCACTGCGGCGATTGAAATTGCGCCGGACCCAATTCGCCAAACCGTCATGGGGGAGCGCGGTTTGTTCTACGGCACTCGTTCGTGGTCCACTGAAATCCCTGAGGCTGGCGCCGACGTCGTTTTGCGCATGCCCAAGTCGATCCAAGCGATTGAACTGCGCGAAGACTTGATGCTGTTGGTGAGCGATGCCAATGGTCAAACGATCAAGCGCTTGATCGCTTACGAGGTCGATACGCCAGTGGGGCACTTAGAGGGTGGTCTCTACCACTTCCAGTTGATTTACCCCTCGATCGGTTTGGCGGCATTGGAATCGGCTTTCGCTGGCGCAGAGCTGCGCTTGAAAACTGGCGGAGGATCGATGAGCCCAAGCAACACCCTTCAGGCAGCTCTCGAAAGTGGTGGGGGCAGTCGACTGAGCATCCCCTTTGGTGGCGCGCGCACGGCTTACTTCGCCGCACCTGAACTCGAGGCACTTGCAGAAGGTCGCTATTACTACGGCACAGCCAGCGTGAAGAGTGGCTCTGACACTTTGTTAACTGTTCCTGTACAAATTCGTCGTCCACTTGTCGAGCAAGATAGTGAGCAAGTTGTCGAAGCACCGGGTGCCTCGGTGGTCAGCTTGGAGCAAGAGCATGCTGCTGAGAGCGACGAAGATCCGATTGCCGCTGCCCGCAATAAGTTCGAGCAAGTCGCGTCGGCCGATGCTGGCAGCGTGGACAGCTTGAAGGCAGCCTGGGAATGGACAGAAGCCGCACCGATGTGCTTCGATGCAGAGCTGGCTGTGTTGCGCACCTTGGCGGCGGCGGACTTGCATCAACACGCCCAGCAACGAGCCAAAGGCTACCTGCAGCGCTTCCCGCAAAAGATGCATGAATTCCTTGCCGCCGCTGTGCGTTGGAATCCATAAGCGGTCGCTCACGAACTTCCTCAAAGGCTGGTCATTCAGACTGACTCACCACGCTTTGCCCTTTGCGGCAACGTCTTCCGCGTCCACAACGCGGAGGACGCCCGCGCGTTGATGGAGCAAGGGCAGCTGCCGCAACTGCGGAGCATGCTGGCCGCCGCTCAAGTGAATCCAGCGGAAGTCGGCTTTGGCTTGTACCTGCCAGCACTGGCGGCGAAGGAGCTGCTCGACGACATCATCCAGCAACGTCGCTGGCTGCACGCTTGCAAGCGGTCTGGCTGGCCCATTTGGACTGCCAACGCATTTCCCTTCGGCGGCTTTCATCAGGCCAAAGTCAAGGAGTTGGCCTTCCAGCCAGATTGGACGACTGCGGAGCGTTTGCAGTACACCTGCCAGGTCGCCGACCTATTGGCATTGCTGATGCGGCCAGGGAGCAAAGGGTCCATCTCCACCTGTCCGTTGGGTTACGGCGCCGACCTGGCCGACGACCTGCACGCCCGCCAAAACCTCAAAGCCGCCGAACAGCACCTTGCTGAAATCCATCGGCAAAAGGGGGTGCACTTGGTCCTCAGCTTGGAGCCCGAACCGGATGGCGGCTTTGAGTGCGTCGCCGATTTGGCGGCTTGGCTGCACGAGTTTTTTGCAGACAGTGAGTACCTGGGGGTTTGCTGGGACTTGTGCCATGGCGAGGTCGTCGGCGAGACTGCCGAGCAGGTTTTGGCGGCGCTCGAGCAATACCAAGTCCCTTGTGGCAAAGTGCAAATTTCGGCGGCGCTGCTGCTGCAAGAGGTTTCTCCAGAGGTGGATGCACTGTTGAAACAACTCGCCGATGACCCTTGGTTCCACCAGGTCCGGGCGAAGGGGGTGGGCTGGCGCGATCTACCGGACTTCCTTGCCTCTGATGCCTATCAAAGCTTGCGGCAAGGTGGCGAAGGCGGCTACGGAATTCATTGCCACGTTCCGGTGCACCGAGCCGATTACCTGCCCGGATTGGCTGGGACCGAATGGCGGGGAGCGGTAAAAGCCGCTCTAAGGGTTGGAATCCGCGATTTTGAGCTCGAAACCTATACGCTACCGGTGCTGCCAGCCGAGTTGCTCGAGAAGCAAGGCCTGCTTGGCACATTCGTCGCCGAAATCTCTGCCTGTTTCCACGAGTTGGGCCTTGACACGACCCGCGAAGATCCTTAATCTTTGCGCCCTCGAAAGCTGAACAGCTTCCGAATGGCCCCATCGTCTAGTCAGGCCTAGGACACCAGGTTTTCATCCTGGCAACGGGGGTTCGAATCCCCCTGGGGTCACCACCCATCAACCCACCAGTTTCGGCTGGTGGGTATTTTTTTGCCCGGCCAGTACTTCCGTGTCCATTCTTCGGTGGACAACTTGGCTGTTGCTGCCAAAACTGAGGGCATGGAACAGGAGACCCATTCCCCGGTCGATTTCGGGCGAGCCAGTGGCCAGGGCCGTCGGCCAGAACCGTCATCCGGCGCTGGCGTGGAGACAAGGACATCAGCCTTGCCTGGCGAGGGCCGCATGTATCAGGCCTTGCTGGAGCGCGATCCATCCTTCGAGGGGGTGTTCGTGGTCGGCGTGAAGTCGACCGGGATTTTTTGCCGCTCCACCTGTCCAGCGCGGAAGCCGGCGCGGAAGAACGTCGGTTTTTATGCAACCGTCGCCGAAGCATTGGCGGCGGGTTTTCGGCCGTGCAAGAGGTGCCGCCCCATGGAGCCGGTCGGCGAGGCTCCGCCCTGGTTGCGTGGCTTATTGGTCGATGTCGAAGCCGACCCTGGTCGACGCTGGCACGACGCCGATTTGCGTGCCCTGGGGCAGTTAACGCTAGGGGACGACGTCGCCGGTACTGCTTACGGCAACGGTTTCGAATCACTGAGCGGCTTTCACGACGCTGTGCAGCGTCTTGCCGGGACCACTCCGGCACGCAGTCGGGCAACCACGCTGATGCACATCACGCGGATCCCAACGCCGCTAGGGCCAATGGTCATCGCCACCCGTCACGACGCGTTATGTTTGCTTGAATTCGCCGATCGTCCCATGTTGCAAACGCAATTGACTCGTTTGCAAAAACATTTCAACGCCGTGTTGACGCCCGGCGAGAAT